>DATNDF010000286.1 GCA_035607015.1 Candidatus Angelobacter sp.
CAGCAGCCTGACCGTCCGCTTCTCCGGAAGCTGGGTTACCAGCACACCCTATCCCGTGTCGTCGTATACCAAGTTGATTTATGGCGGGGCGAGCATTGATGACCTGCGCGGCTGGCACGCCCTGCGCGCCGTGCAATCGAAGCGCCAGTTGCTGGAAGTGCTCGATCAGTTCCTCGAGAACCATTTTGTCACGCAATACTCGAAATCGAGCGACTACTTCACTACATACTACAGCGATGGGAACCTCACGGCTCAATTGGCGGGACAGCTTGAGTTCAAAGAAAACCAGCGCTGGCGTCAGGCGCTCATGAACCCGCAATGCACGTTCTATGACCTGTTGCGGATCAGCGCCGAAAGTCCGGCGATGATCATTTATCTCGATACGGTCAACAGCAAGGGCAACGGCAGCAACATCGCCAACGAAAACTACGCGCGCGAATTACAGGAACTCTTCACATTCGGCGTGGACAACGGCTACGACCAAAATGACATCACGATCATGTCACGCGCCTGGACCGGCTGGTCGGTGAACATCATGGCCGCTACCAACGAGTTCAATCCGTTGGCGACCGACCTGCGTACCTTGAATCCGGGCGTGGCGGTGTCGAATCTGGTCGGTGTCTGGTCGTTCCAATACAAACCGGGCAATCACAACACCAATTCCAAAACGATCTTTCCCAACAAGACCGTTCCGGCCCGATTCGGAGCTCCTTACGCGGGCCGGAGTTATCAACTCACACTGCCCTCCCGCACCGGCACGAATGGCATCGCCGACGGCTACGACGTGATCGCGCATCTGGCAAATCAACCATTCGCGCAGGAATACATCAGCGTCAAGCTCTGCCGTCTCCTGATCCACGACGATTTCGTGCACGGTGTCTATGACTACTCCGACCCCAACCTTTCGCCCGAAGGCCAATTGATCCACCAGTGCATGATGGCCTGGGAGAACGGCAATCCCAAGGGTCAGATCCGCGACGTTCTTAACGTCATAGTTAACTCCGACCTGTTTCGCAGCCACGAGGGATCGCTGCAAAAGGTCAAGACGCCGCTCGAATACGAAATCAGCGCCATTCGCGCGCTCAGGGCCGCCTATACCAACGGGACCTTCACGGCGGATCTGGATTCGACGAGCGCCGGCGTTGGCACGCCCTTGAGCCGCATGGGAACCATGCTTCTCTTCGATCGCGCCGAACCCAACGGCTATCCCGAAGCCGGGCCGGCCTGGATCAGCGCCGGCACGCTGGCCGAGCGCGTTCGTTACGTGCAAGCACTCCTGATCGCGCCGGGGCAAAGCGGCCGTGGTGATTCCGGCAACAGCACGGCCAATCCGGTTGCCTTGTTGAAATCGAAACTGCCAGGCGCAAGTTGGAATGACGCCGGCGCGGTGGCAGATTACTTCCTCGGCATTCTGTTCCCGGGAGAAGGGAGGGCCAATCTTGATGATTATCGCACGGCCGCGATCAACTTTCTCAACACGTCGGATGACGGGGTGACGCCCTCTCTGTTCAGCACCCTGGCGAACGCCTCAACCACCTACGACACGCGCGTTCGCGGCATGGTTTCCGCGCTGATGACGTCGCCGCGCTTCCAGGAGCAGTAACCTTTCACCGGCCTTTCGATCAAACAACAAGCTTATGCAACACTTCAATATCATCACGCGGCGCGGTTTTCTGGACCGGAGCTTCAAAGTGGGACTGGGCGTCGCCCTCTCCACGCTCGTCGATATTCCTCTCGTCGTAAAACGCGCGCTCGCTGAAGGCACAATCGGCGTGCCCGGGGCGAACGGGAAAACGAAAAAACTCCTGTTCATCTTCCTGCGCGGCGCCAACGACTCCCTGAACGCCGTCATTCCCATCCAGGACACCGCGTACAATTCCACGAACCGCCCCACGCTCATGATCCCGCGGGACCCGGCCACGGATTATTCGGCAACGACGGGGACCTGCGATTTCCCGCTCAGTGCCGCCGCGACGGATCCGACCTTCAATTACGCGAACGCCATCCGTCTGGGTAACGGTTTTGCGGCCCTGCACCCGTCGCATAAATTCCTTGCCCCGGTGTATAACGCCGGCGACCTGGCGCTCATACATCGAGTTGGTTACCCGAAACAGTCGCGGTCCCATTTTGATTCCCAGAACTATTGGGAGACCGGCAACCCCAACAACAATCTGGTCAAGGACGGCATTCTGTACCGAACCATGGTTGAGTCGGGACTGGCCAACACCAACCCCCTCACGGGAGTTTCGTTTCAGTCCAGCCTGCCGCTGATCCTGCGCGGTTCGGCAGCGGCCATGACGAACCTCAGCGATCCGACCCGCTACAATCTGCTCGGCATTCCCAACACCACGCAGGGGAATACAAAAGCCGATGCAGCCATCAACACCGTTAATGGCTTTCCCTTCGCAGACAAGAAAAACCGCGAGCTGCTGAATCTCCAGTATAAAAACCTCAACGACACCCTGGCAACCTTTGCCGCGCTTAACTTCTCCGAGGCAGGCAACACGTTCGTGGACGACACCGGCACCGACAACGATTCGGCCCCTTATTATCTGTTCCCGACCACCAATGCGAAGAACGGCGGCTACGCGCTTCACGCCAATGATCCTCAAAAGTACGTCGTGGACACGGGCGCGTATGGTTTTTTCGGCAGCCTCAAGGCAGCCGCGCTCATTTTGAACAAGACCGACGCCATCGTCGCGGGCACCGAAATGGGCGGTTTCGACACCCACCAATCGCAAGGCACTTTGACCGGAGGCCATCCCAACCTGCAACGGCGCATTGCGTGGGCGATGTACGGGCTTCGGAAGTATTTCCTGAACTACGGTGACAAGGCGACATGGGACAACCTCGTGATCGTCACCCTTTCGGAGTTCGGACGCACCACGGTGGAAAACTCTGACCGCGGCACCGACCACGCCGAGGCGGGTGTAATGTTTGTCGCGGGCGGAGCGGTAAAGGGTTACAACAAAGGCAACAACACAGGCGCGTTTGGCTGCCATCCGAGCGACTCCGTGCCGTGGGTGACGGGCCAGACGGGTTCGATGTTTGGCGCCAGCAGTCGTTATTTGAAACGGGCCTACGATTATCGCTCGATTCTCGGCAAGCTGATCCGCGACCATCTTGGCGCGACCCAGAACCAGTTGAACCGGATCATTCCTGGCTACACTGACAGCCGTGAAAATCTCCAGGCGGGCGGCGTTTGCGCGATCGACAACACGCCGATCATCGGCGAGCCAAACATCGTGTAACGTTGCTTTCCGGATCCGCGGTACGTTAGATTCCCCGAGTGTCATCCCGAAGCGCGCGATTTGTAATCGGCCTTGCTGGCGTTCTGGCTTTGGGTTTTCCCGCGCAGACCGACACGGCCGTTTTGATTGCGGTGGCCGACACAACCCTCGTCGAAAGCTCTCCGAGCAACAACCTGGGCGGCGCGCTGATCGTCAATGCCGGCACCACGCAGAACTTCACCCGGAATCGCGGGCTCTTTCGTTTCGATCTGACTTCCCGAGTCCCGCAAGGGTCGTTCATCACAAATGTCGATTTCGTCGTCGAAGTCACCGGCGAGCCGAAGGACGGGTTTACGCCTTCGCCATTCGGATTGCATCGAGTGCTGAAATCGTGGGGCGAGGGGAACAAGGCTTCCCCCGACCCGATTCACCCGGGACAGGGCGCGCCTGCAACGACCGGTGAGGCCACTTGGAATGATCGGTTCGCATTCACAACGAACGCGTGGACAATCCCCGGTGCGGCGGCCACAAATGACTATGTGGCCGACCTCAGCGCCGAGACCATCGTGTATGGCATCGGTGACTCGCCCTACACATTTTTCTCGACCCCGGAATTGGTCGCCGACGTGCAAGCCTGGGTGGACAATCCGGGGACAAATTTCGGCTGGATGGTCGTCTGCAAGTCGGAGGACATCAACTTCACCGCGCGCCGCTTCGCTTCCCGCGAGGACACAGGCTTTGAACCCTACATTGTGGTCGAATACACGCCGCCGCCCGGAATCGATTCCATCACTGTCACCAACGGGGGGTTGGCCCTTGACTTTACCGCGCTGGCCAACCAGGCGTACGTCGTCGAAATCCGTGATTCGTTCGCCCCTTCGTCCGCATGGTCAGCGTTGACCAACTTCTCCGCGCAGCCGACAACGACCAATCTTGAGGTTTTCGACTCCATCACCAACGCGCAACGGTTTTACCGCCTCCGACTTCCATGAGCATCCACAGGTCGGTTTTGGTTTGGTCACAAACAGAGCCGGCCGTTGAACTCGTGCCAAATCAGGGCTAACCTTTCCGCATGAGAAATCACGCGCGGCCCGTTTCCCAGCTTCTCCTCCTTTGCCTGGCCACCGGTTGGAATGGCGCCGTCCGGGCCGCAGACGAGAATGCGACGACCGGGCCGAACGCCCGTTACGAACACCACGCCCAACATGATCCGAACGGCATCGGCGCTTTTTATATGGGCCGGGAGATTGCTCACGTCATGGGCCACCAGGCGGCCGACTGGCTGGAACGTCCCGAACGGGAGGAGGAAGAGAAACCGGAGTTACTGCTCAGGGCTCTCAAGCTCAAACCGGGCGACGCGGCGGCTGACATCGGCGCAGGCACCGGTTATTACAGCTGGCGCATGGCAAAAGCGGTCGGTGAAAAAGGTCGTGTTTACGCGGTGGATATTCAACAGGAGATGCTCGACCTGCTCGCCGAAAAAATGGCCGAACGGAAGATTACCAACATCAAAGAGGTGCTGGGAACGGTTACAGATCCCAAACTGCCCGCGGCCTCGCTTGATCTGATATTGATGGTGGACGTGTATCACGAGTTCGATCACCCGTACGAAATGATGGAAGGGATATGCAAGGCGTTGAAGCCCGGCGGACGGGTGGTCTTCGTCGAGTTCCGATCCGAAGATCCCAAGGTGCCGATCAAGGAAGTCCACAAAATGTCCGAAGCTCAGGTGCGCAAGGAAATGGCCGCGCAACCACTCGAATGGTTGGAAACGATCGAGACGCTGCCGTGGCAGCACATCATTGTGTTCAGGAAGAAAGTTTAGCCAGTGGTATCGCCTGTTGCATTCAGGTTGTATTGATTCCGCCGAAGGATCGGGGCGATCACCGCCTTTCCCATTCATGGAAAAAGCTTCTTCCGCTTTCGCGAGAACCTGCTCCAGAATCCAGAGCGAACGCGGCCAATGCTTCCTCACCCGCTGGCTGTTCCTTCGTCTCCTCGGAATCATCTATCTCGTCGCGTTCGTTTCCCTGTGGACCCAAATCGATGGATTGATTGGACGCAACGGAATTCTTCCGGCGCGTGATTACCTCACCACGATCGGTGGACAACTTGGCCCCGAACGCTTCTGGTGGCTGCCGACTTTCTGCTGGATCAGCCCTGGCGACGGTTTCCTCCATCTTCAGTGCGCCGCCGGAGTTTTGCTTTCGCTGCTGCTGATCGCAGGCGTGGCGCCGGTCCCGGATTTGATCCTTCTCTGGGCCATTTATCTGTCACTTTCGACCGTGTGCCGCGAGTTTCTCGGATTCCAGTGGGACATTCTCCTGCTGGAAACCGGTTTCCTCGCTATTTTCTTCGCGCCGCGCCAATGGCTGCCGCGCTTCTCGCAGGAAACGCCGCCTCCATTGACCATGCTCTGGCTGTTTCGCTGGCTCCTGTTTCGGCTGATGTTCATGTCCGGATCGGTAAAGCTCCTGAGCGGCGACGCAATGTGGCGCAACCTCACCGCGCTGACCGTTCACTACGAGACGCAGCCGTTGCCGACCTGGATCGGGTGGTACGCGCATCAACTGCCCGCCTGGTTTCAGAAAATGTCCTGCGGCATCATGTTCGTCATCGAACTGGGTGTCCCGTTCCTGATTTTCCTTGGACGCCGTGCCCGCCAGGCCGCCTGTGCCGCCTTTATCCTGCTGATGCTGCTGATATCCATTACCGGCAATTACTGTTTCTTCAATCTCCTTACCATCGCACTTTGTCTGCTATTGCTGGACGACTCTGCGCTGCGAAGATTCGTCCCGGCGCAGTGGAAAGATTTCGCGAGTCCGAATCCGGCGGCCCGCTCCGGGAGATTCGTA
>DATNDF010000287.1 GCA_035607015.1 Candidatus Angelobacter sp.
ACGTGAAGTCGGTATCGGCGCAGACCTTCGCCAAGTTCGGACCGCGCGGCCTGGGCGAAACCGACTGGGGCAAGGGCGCCATCGACCCCAAGAAACCGTTCGACGTGGAGGACTATGGCGTCGCTCTTCTGAAACTGAAGAGCGGAAAAACCGTTTTCCTCGAGACCAGTTGGGCGGGTCACCATGCGCCCGACGCGCGGGAATACGGCCTGGATTTGCACGGCACCGCGGCGGGCCTGTCGCTATATCCCGCCCGGCTTTTTCGCCCCGGTCCGAGTGGATACGAAAGCATCCAGCTCTCACTGCCCATCGTGTCTCACAGCGAGGACCGCATCCACCACTTCGTCAGTTGCGCCCTCGAAGGAAAGAAGCCGCTGGTCGCGCCGGAGGAATCGTTGAAGGTCCAGCAGCTGCTGGATGCAATTTATGCGTCAGCGGCCACGGGCAAGGAAGTGCGTCTGACCTGATCTCCCTCGGGTTAGTCACCGTCATCGTTCGGCAGGTGCATTTCCTCCCGGCACGACCCACACGGCGCACACCGGACAGAAACCTCGTCCAGTCCGCCCATCGAAGGTGACCGCGGATTTCAAAAACGGGTGAAAGAAAAACTGGCGCACACCGCGGGGGACCCGCTAGGGTAGAAGGCGTCCTTCCGGCTTTAGGGGCCGGTCATCCCGCTGCGCATGTCGCGAATGCGTGCTGGACCGCGAGGACATCCAAACGAATTCCTTGAGGAATGATCGAATGACAAAAAGACTGTTGTTGGGCGCCCATTGCTTCGCCGTGACAATTCTGCTGCTTCTGTTTCCAGCCCTGCATGCCTGCGTGGTTGTGGGGAATTTTATTGTTCACGCCTTTGTTTTGGGGCTGCAACTGGTCACCACCCGGCTCCCGCGCGTCATCGTACCCAGGCGCCGGCGGCTCGACCATGAACCGTTCGTTTCAATCCATGTACCGACGCACAACGAGCCCCCTGATCTGCTGATCCAGACGCTGCAGAGTCTGGGTCGCATCAAATGGGCGAATTTTGAGGTGCTCGTGATCGACAACAATACCACTGACCCGCGATTGTGGCGTCCGGTTGAAGCGTGCTGTCGTGAGCTTGGCGCGCGCTTTAGATTTTTTCACGTCGAGAATTTGAAAGGATTCAAGGCGGGCGCCCTTAATTATGTCCGACAGTTTATGCATCCTCGTTCCGAGTTTGTTTTTGTCGTAGATGCCGATTACGTCGTCGAGCGCGACTGTCTGCGTCGGGCCGTAAGGTATTTCACGGATCCCAATGTCGGCCTTGTCCAATTCCCGCAGGAATATCGCAACATCGGCAAAGGCAACTGGGGCGTTGCCCTGGATTTCAAGCACTTCTTTGCGGCGTACATGAACATGGCCAATCGTTTCGAATGCGTTCCTTCCACGGGCACCTTGAGTCTGATCAGCGTGGCGGCCCTCCGGTCAACGGAAGGGTTTTCCGAAAATATGATCACCGAAGACGCCGATCTGGGTCTGCGCCTGACGCTGCGAGGATACAAGAGCATTTATGTTCACGAAGCCATTGGCTACGGTGTCCTGCCACACGATCTGGAAAGCCTGAAGAAGCAGCGCTGGCGTTGGGCCTTCGGTAACGCCCAAATACTCAAATTGAACTGGCGGCATATTCTTTTCAGCGGGGAATTGAGGTGGCGCCAGAAGCTGGGCTTCCTGGCCCACCTGACGGCGTGGTTCAACTTCAATCTGATTCCCAGCCTGTCGCTGATTCTGCTTGCCCCGCTGGCATTGCTCGGGTTGTTGAGCCCGCTGCAACATTACATCGTGGTACTGTCTGGACTGACGCTGACGACTTTCATGGTGCTCAGATTCGGGACGCTTTTTTACGGACTACGGCGTGATGGCCACTCGTTGCGCGAGATCTGGCTGGCTTACTTCACTCACCTGAGCCTGGGATGGGTTTTCAGCGCCAGTTGGCTCAACTGCCTCTGGGACCATCGGTCGCCGTTCGTCCGGACGAACAAGTTCATCACCCGGCGCGTGCCCGGTTTTATTCAAACGGTCATGGCGGAATTGGCGCTCGGAACCGCTTTACTGGCCGCGGGGATCCTGCTGACGGTGACAGACTTCGTGATCGGCCCGGCCGCAGCCTGTCTTATGTGTGTTTCGCGCTTTGCAATTGTCTGGGTCTGGCATCAGATGCGCCATACTTTCCAACTAAGCTGTCAAGTCCGCGGATCCGACAAAAATCGCGGGGATATCAGAGGGCCGGTACGTTCAGACACGGCTTGTGAGGTATTTTGATTCGTCGGCTGCCGGGCGGTTGATCAAAGGTCAGTGACAGGCCTGATTGTTTCCTCCTGATCCGCATGCTTCTTCTCCTCTCGTGTGGGCAGTGAATGTGGAAAACCTTGTCATCCTGAACGCAGGCGTTAGACTTGCCGCGATGCAGTGATGAAATCCTTTGCGGAACTGAATTTCCCCGGACGCCTCATCGCCGTTGAGGGCCTGGATGGCTCGGGCAAATCCACGCAGATTTACCTTCTGAAACGCTGGCTGGAACTGCAGGGGCTAAAGGTCTTTTTCAGTGAATGGAATTCGTCCGACCTTGTAAAAAGCGCGACCAGCAAGGGAAAGAAGCGCGAGCTGCTCACGCCGACGACATTCAGCCTGATTCACGCCACCGACTTCGCGGACCGTTACGAACGCCAGCTCGTGCCCCTGCTGCGGGCCGGATACATCGTCCTTTGCGACCGTTACGTATTTACGGCTTTCGCGCGAGACACCGTGCGCGGCTGTCCGCCCAAATGGGTTCGCGGCATTTACAGCTTCGCGGCTTTGCCCGACCTGACGTTTTTTTTCAAAGCGAACCTCGAGGTCTCGCTCCACCGCATTCTGGATGGCCGGCCCGAGTTGAAATATTTCGAGGCGGGCATGGACCTGCGACTTTCCACGGATCCCTACGAAAGCTTCCGCATTTTCCAGGGCCGTGTCCTCGAGCAGTATCTGGCCATGAGCACGGAGTTCAATTTCCTGGTCATAGATGCCAACCAGAGGGTCGAAGAGCAACAATCGCTGGTGCGCCAGTTGCTCTCGGCGCGAATTGACCTGTCGAATTACATCCTGCCGAAATGAGGATGAACCGCATGGCCACAAACAAACGCGTCCGCACCATGGGTCCGGGGAAAAGCATCCGCCGTCTGGTGGTTCCGAAATCCACACCGAAGCGTTTTTATGGCCACGGGATCCCCGGCGTGGATCTGGAGAAATTGACCGGGAAACTTGTGGTGATCGAGGGGGCGGACGGCTCGGGGCGTTCGACGCAAATCGCGCGACTCGTCGAGTGGCTGGAAGGTTGTGGCCACGCCACCGTGCAGGTGGGTTTGAAACGCTCCACGTTGGTGAGCGAGGAACTGGAACGCGCGAAGCAGGGGAACATTTTGAGCCACGTCACACTGAGTCTGTTTTACGCCACGGACTTCGCCGACCAGCTGGAGAATATCATCCTGCCCGCGCTCAAGGCGGGCTTCATGGTGCTGGCGGACCGTTACATTTACACGCTCATGGTGCGCGACCTGGTGCGCGGCATCGACGAGGCCTGGTTGAAAAACGTTTACGGCACCGCGCTGGTGCCGGACGCCGTGTTTTATCTCAACGTTCCCCCGCGGCTGCTCGTGCAGCGCAACTTTCAAAAAAATCACATACTTGATTACTGGGAAAGTGGCATGGATATCGGCCTGTCGCGCGACATGTTCGATTGTTTTCTGCAGTATCAAGCCCTCGTCGAAAAGCAATTCCGCCGCCTGCAATCCACTTACGGTTTCACCATCGTCAACGGCGAACGCTCGGTCGAGGCGATCAACGCCGAATTACAGGAAAAAATCGAACAGGTCCTCGTCGGCCAATGAGTTTGCAACGCCAGTAATACCCGTCGTCCACCGCCATGCCCGGAGAGAATGATAAAAAGGACTGCGTGATCGGAGTCGATTTCGGCGGGACCAAAATCCTCGCGGGAGTGTTCGACGAGAAATTCGAGTGCCGCGGACGGGCCCGCGTGAGCACGAAGGCGGACCGCGGCGTGAGCGAAGTCATCGGACGCATCGCCCGCTGCGTCCGCGAGGCTGTTGATGAATGCGACCTCGATTTGAAGCAAATCAAGGCCGTCGGCATTGGCGCGCCCGGGGCCGTGGATTCGGAGTCCGGCAAGGTCATCTTCGCGCCCAACCTCGGCTGGAACGACGTGCCGTTGAAGAAGGAACTGGAGAAACAACTGGATGTTCCGGTCGTTCTGGAGAACGACTGCAACGTCTGCACACTGGGGGTTTATGAGGTGGAGTTGAAGGCGAAGCCGCGCGATGTCGTCGGCATTTTTCTGGGCACTGGCATCGGCGGCGGGCTGATCCTCGAGGGCAGGCTGTATTCAGGTTTCAATCGAACCGCGGGCGAAATCGGCCACATGGTGTTGGAAGTGGGCGGACCGAAGTGCGGCTGCGGCAACAAGGGCTGTTTCGAAGCGCTGGCCAGCCGCACCGCCATTTTCCGTAAAATCAAGGACGCGGTGAAAGAGGGCCAGAAGACGGTCTTGACGGAAATGCTCGGGCCGGAGCTGGAGGATTTGCGAAGCGGTGACCTGCGCAAGGCCATCAAACGCGGCGACAAGTTCGTCGAGCACATCATCGAAGAGGCCGCGGAATACACCGGCATTGCCGTGTCAAACGTGATCAACATTTTCAACCCTGAAGTGATCGTCATCGGCGGCGGATTGATGGAGCAGTTGGAGGATGAAATGCTGGCGATCATCGTGGAGACGGCGATGGATTACGCCATGGACGGCACCACCAAAGGGATCGAAATCATCGCCACGAAGCTCGCGGACGACGCGGGCATCACGGGAGGGGCCGTGCTGGCCCGCAAGCACGCCGAGTAAAACGGCGGGCACGGGGAATGGAAATGGAAAATACCGAACAAGCCTTTCCATCCGCTTCCCCACCCGGACCTTCAACCGCAGGTTCCGTTCGCCGGGCGGTCATTGATATCGGGACCAACTCGGTCAAATTGCTGGTGGCGGCCGTATCAGGACGACGCGTCGAGCCACTGCTGGAGGGGAGCGAGCAGACCCGGTTGGGCAGCGGCTTTTACGAGACACGCCGTTTGCAACCGGCTGCCATTGCCCACACGGCGCGTGTCGTGGCCGGGTTCGGGGAGAAAGCGCGCGAGTGGGCGGCGGCGCCCATACGTGTGATTGCGACCAGTGCCACGCGGGACGCCACCAATCAGGACGAACTTCTTGACGCCGTCCGCAGGGCGGCCGGCCTCGAGGTGGAGATCATTTCCGGAGAACAAGAGGCTGACTGGGTATTTCGCGGGGTCGTTTCCGATCCCGTCTTTGGCGGCCGGCCTCTCCTGATCGTCGATGTTGGAGGTGGAAGCACAGAATTCATCCTGGGCAACGGGGACCAACAACGGTTCCGCCACAGTTTTCCAATCGGCACAGTGCGCTTGATGGAGCAACTGTCGCGAAATGATCCGCCGTCCACCGCCGCGTGGGAGCGCTGCCGCGCGACAGTGAACTCGTTTTTGGATGGACATGTCCTGCCGGCCGTCGCGCCCGAACTGCGGGCCTTCCCGGCGCGCGCCGTGCAACTGGTGGGCACGGGCGGTACGACGACGATTCTGGCCAGAATCGAACTCGGGCTTGTCGCCTTCGACCGCGACCGCATCGAAGCGTTCCGGCTCGGGCGCGAACAAATCGTCCGTTTGCGCGAGCGCCTGTGGAATCTGCCGCTGACCGAAAGGAGAAAAATCGCCGGCCTGCCGTCCGACCGCGCCGACGTGATCTTGACCGGCGTGTCGATCTACGAGTCCTTGATGGAGAAGTTTGATTTTTCTGATTTGCGGGCCAGCACGCGCGGCCTGCGTTTCGCGGCAGTGATGGACAAAGCCGGCGGCCCGGTTCTTTGATCGACGGCGTCCCGAGTCTTCTGCGTTTTGTCGGTCGTCAACCCTTTCCCCGGCGCGGCAGACTCCTGCCTGCCTGATTCACGTCGCCTGTTGATGTTGCGTGTTTTTGGCGGTGAAAACGTCGTTCAGCGACGTCATCAGCAAAAGGGGCAGCTATGGTCCGCCTGTCTTTGCCTCACAACTGCGAGCCGGACCGGTCAATGATCCGGCAAACGCCATATTGATCCGACGGTCGGACAGTTTGCGGACGCCGGTCTTGCCGGCTCAATGCGCGGTTCCAATTGATCACGGCCTGTTGAAAAATCGAACAGTGAATAAATGAACATTGGCAGGCGCAAATATTCCGCTAAGCTCCGTGTCGATGCGGGACGAACACATGGCGATGAGGCGTGCCTTTACCTTGATCGAGTTGCTGGTGGTCATTGCCATCATTGCGATCCTCGCCGGCTTGCTGTTGCCCACGCTCAGCAAGGCGAAGGCAAAAGCTCAAAGCATTGCTTGTTTGAACAACTTAAAGCAATGGGGGTATGCGACACAGATCTACCTTGTTGACAACAACGATTTTCTGCCACCGGACGGTTCGCCCAACGGAATTTCGGTAAGTGGAGGTTGGTACATCGATCTCCCCCGTGTCCTGGGTCTCAAACCGTATAACGAGCTGCCCTGGCGAACGAACGCGGCGATCCCGCTGGAAAAGTCCATTTGGATTTGCCCGGCAAACACCAATCGCAGCAACGGGAATAATCTGTTTCACTACTGCCTCAACGAGCATGTCAATGGCACCGGCGTCAACAATATGCCGGTCCGGCACTCGACCATAAACCGGCCGACCCAAGTGGTATGGCTCTTCGATAACGGAAAAAAAGCGGCAGTTGCCCAGCAAAACAACGTTCACACCAATCTTCACGCCCGCGGTGCGCAGTTCACCTTCCTAGACGGCCATGCGGCCCGTTTCCGCAATCTGGCGTATTGGGATTTCAAGACTGACAAGGGGCGCACGAATAACCCCGACGTGATCTGGATTCCGAACGTTGACTAGACGTTTTGGCAGACCGGTGCTTCCACCTTGAAGCGCCCGTCGTCTTGTGGAAGGCTGCCGGCATGAACACTGTCGCATTGCTTTGTTCCGATAACCTTTCTCTCCGTTCGGCCCTGCCGTTGGCGGGTCTTGCGTTGCTGCTTCTGTCGCCGGTTCCGACCCTCGCCAGAGAACTGTCAAACTACGCCGCCGATATGAGGGAGGACTTGAGCGACAAGATCCTGCCTTACTGGCACGACACGACGCTCGACCGGACGAACGGCGGCTATGTGCTCGCAGACGATGTTCAAGTCAAACGGCCGGCGGCCGAGAAACAGATCGTCACGCAGAGCCGCCTCATCTGGACGTTTTCACGCGTGCATCTGAGGGGGTATGGTGATGAAACCCACAATTACCTCAAGGCCGCCGAGCATGGCTATCGGTTCCTCATCGACCATTTTTTGGATCGGAAGAATGGCGGCTACTTCTGGACCACCGACCTCGCCGGTAAAGTTCTCAACGATCGTAAAATTCTTTACGGCGAATCGTTTGTCATCTACGCGCTGGTGGAATACTACCGCGCCAGCGGAGACAAGGAGGTGCTGCGTCGTGCAGTTGACCTGTATCATGACATCCAGAAGCACGCGCATGATCCAAAGAACGGCGGCTGGTTCGAGCATTTCACGCGTGACTGGACACCGATCATGAAACCGGACCCGGAGGCGATTGTCGAAGTCGCGGGTTATAAAAGCGCGAACACTCACCTGCATCTGATGGAGGCGTTGACAGATCTTTACGAAGTCACACTCGACGACGAGGTGAAGAATTCACTGGAGGAGTGTTTGCGGCTCAACGCGACCTACTTCTACCCGAAAGAACCGGGCAAATCGAGCTTCCACCGCCAGCCGGACTGGAAAGAGGTCACCGATCCGAAAAGCGCGGGGTTGTCCTACGGCCACAATGTCGAGTTTGCCTGGCTGATGATTCGCGCGCAAAAGGTGCTGGGGACGCCGCCGGCCTGGGACCATTTCTACGCCGAATTGAATCATGCGATGAAATATGGCTACGACCGCGAGCGCGGCGGACTCTACAGTCGTGGTGCGGACGACAAGCCCGCGACCGACACGGACAAGGTCTGGTGGGTGCAGGCGGAGATGCTCGCCGCGCTGACCGACGCCATCCAGAACAGGTCAAACGCCGAATACGAAACCGCCTTGAAGAAACTGCTCGATTTCGTAGCCAATTTCATGACCGATCCGTCCGACGGGGTCTGGCTCGATACCGTGACCGCCGAAGGAAAATTCAAAAGCACCGGCAAGGCGCACAACTGGAAGGCCAACTACCACGACGTACGCGCGATGCTGAAGTTCATCGAAGCGTTCAAGCCCGCCGTTCCGAAACAGTAAGCAGAGTCGCCGATCACAGCGACCACGGCGGCTATTCGTGATTTCGCTTTGCCGCCCAGACGCCGGCCAGCGCGCCGGAAAGATGGCCTTCCCACGAGATCGGGCCAGCTTGAGGCAACACGCCGTAGAAAATCCCCCCGAAACAAATGAAGACGGCGAACGCAACGATCGCCGAGCGCCAGCTCTTCATCAGGAATCCGGCAACGATGAGATAGGCGACCAATCCGAAGATGATTGAGCTGGCGCCGATATGGACGGTGTTGCCACGCCCGATCAGCCACGTGCCCAGTCCGCTGAAAAACCAAATCGAGGACAGCGTCAATACCGGGTAGTAGTGCCGGTCCCAGAACAGCAGCACGAGCAGCACGAACAACGGGAGCGAGTTGGCCAGGAGATGCGCGGGGTTGGCGTGAAGCAGCGGACCGAAGGCGATTCCAGCCAGGCCCGGCACGGTGCGCGGCATGATGCCAAAGCCCGCGAGCGTCAACCCCTTTTCGCGTTGAAGAATCAAATCGGCAGCCTCGACCAGGAACAGCACGGAAACCAACAGGGCGCTGGTTTGCGCCGCTTCCCTGAACGTCTTGAAATGTGATCTGGCCATTGCCCATTTCCTCAGACAACGAACGCGCCACGAGGTTCAGCGGAAAAACGCAAAGGTACGTCCATCGACTTCGGTAACACGCAGCTTCTGCCGGCTTTACTCGCCGCGGATGGGCTGGTAGTTTCCGCAGCGATGCGAGTTCTTACGCTTTGGCCAGCCCCGGCCTCCCCGGCGCCATGATCGAGGTCGAAGGTCTGACCAAATTGTACGACGAGTTTCCCGCCGTCAGCGAACTCTCGTTCGTCGTGCATCCCGGTGAAGTGACCGGCCTGGTCGGTCCCAACGGCGCGGGCAAGACCACCACGCTGCGGTGCCTGTCCGGGATCATCCCGGCGACGCGCGGAACGATCCGCATCGCCGGAGCGGACCTCGGGACGAATCCGCTTGCAGCCAAGCGCCGGCTCGCGTTTTTTTCGGACGAGCCGCGGCTGTTCGATTACCTGACCGTGTGGCAGCACCTCGTTTTCGCGGCGCGAATCTATCAGGTGCCCGGGTACGAGGAAACCGGCCGACGATTGCTCGAAGAACTGGAAATGGCGGACAAGGTTGACCTGCTTCCCGGCGAACTCTCGCGCGGCATGAAACAAAAACTGGCCATCGCCTGCGGCCTGCTGCACACGCCGAAGGTGATTTTCTTTGACGAACCACTCACGGGACTCGACCCCGTTGGAATCCGGCGGATGAAAAACTCGATCCTGAAACGCGCGCACGACGGCGCCGCCATCATCATCAGCTCGCATCTGCTCCACCTGCTCGAAGAGGTCTGCTCGCACGTCCTGATTCTGAAGACCGGACGAAAGGTCATTGACGGCACCATGGGAGACATTCTCCGGAAATTCTCCGAGCAACCCGGCGACGCCAACCTTGAGGAAGTATTCTTTCGCGCCACCGGCGAAACCGGCGGAGCCACATGATCGGAGCACTGATTTATCTCCAGTCGCAGTCTCTGAAGAACCGGCTCCGTGCCCGGTTGCGGAGGCTGAAGAAGCCGAAGTATCTGGCGGGAGCGGTCGTGGGTGCGGCCTACTTTTATTTCTTCTTCTTCCGGCACTTTTTTGCGGGACGACGGCCCACGACAAACGTCACGCCCGAAACACTCCTGCTCTTCGAGCTGGTCGGGGCCCTCGCCTTGTTTGTCATGGTAATGTCGGCGTGGATTTTTCCGCATGAACGCGCGGCGCTGGCTTTTTCCGAGGCCGAAATCGCGTTCTTGTTTCCCGCCCCGGTTACGCGCAAAGCGCTGATCCATTTCAAATTGCTGCGGAGCCAGCTGGCGATTCTGTTTACGACGTTGTTGCTGACACTTGTGACTCGGCGGTTTGGCGGCGGCGCTGGTTGGATCCGCGCCCTTGGCTGGTGGCTGATTCTGTCCACACTCAATTTGCACACGCTGGCGGCCTCATTCGCGCGTACGCGGCTGCTCGAACGCGGCATTTCCAACTGGCGACGGCGAGCTGTTTTGCTGTCTGCCGCGACAGCGCTGGTGGTGGCGGCATCACTGTGGGTCCGGCACAACGTACCCGCGCCTAGGGCATCAGATTTTGAAAGTCTGGAAATGATGAAATATTATTTCCGGCACACGCTGGAATCCGGGCCGGCGTCTTACGTCTTGTATCCGTTCCGGCTGGTGGTCCGGCCCTACCTGGCAACGGATGGCTGGACATTTTTGGTCGCGGCCGGCCCGGTGCTCGCGTTGATGCTCTTCCATTACTGGTGGGTGATGAAGTCGGACGTGGCCTTTGAG
>DATNDF010000288.1 GCA_035607015.1 Candidatus Angelobacter sp.
GCGATGAATGGCGGCTGCCTTGTGGTCCAAGGGCCGCCCGGCACTGGAAAGTCCTACACCGCATCAAGAGTGATTGCTTCGCTGCTCGCCGCCGGCAAGAAAGTCGGTGTTGCCTCCAACAGTCATAAGGCCGTGGTCAACTTGCTCATCGCTTGCGGTAATGCCGCTCGTGAAAGAGGGCAGCACCTGTCAGGCATCAAAGTTGGCGGTGAAGCGACCGGGCCGGTCTTTACCGAGAATCTCAATCTGCGTTACATCGAAACCACTTCCGCTGCCTTCGCCGCATATTCCAATGGCATCGTTGGCGGAACGGCGTGGCTTTTCACGCGCCCGGAATGGGAAGGCGCGCTTGATTTTCTTTTCATTGACGAAGCTGGCCAGGTTTCACTGGCCAACGCAGTGGCAATGGCTCGATGTGCGAAGAATCTCGTCCTCCTCGGCGACCAGATGCAGTTGGAGCAGCCCGTGCAAGGCTCGCATCCGGGCGACGCGGGACTTTCCGCGCTGCAATACGCTCTAAAAGACACAAAGGCCAGTCGGCCTGATGCACCCGTGCTTCACGCCGTTGTCCCGCCCGATTACGGGCTTTTTCTTGGCGAGTCTCGTCGGATGCACCCGTCAGTGTGTCGCTTCATTTCCGAGAGCATCTACGAGGGACGCCTCAATGCCTTTGGCGATTGCGCCCGTCAAAAGATTGCCGTTCCTTCAAACGCAAACGAACTCATCACGATTGAAAGCGGGATTGTTTTCAGCGGCATTGAGCACGACGGCGACATTCAACAGAGCGACGAGGAGGTCGAGCGCGTTTGCGCCATTTTCAAAGAACTTCTTGGCCGTCAATACACTGACAAGGACAACAAAACGCGGCCACTCGCGCTGAACGATTTCCTTTTCATCGCGCCATACAATGCCCAGGTTCGCTCGCTCCAGGCAGCGCTCCCGGCAAATGCTCGCGTCGGCAGCGTGGACAAGTTTCAAGGACAGGAAGCCCCGGTTTGCATTCTGTCGCTTTGCTCCAGCTACGGCGAATACGGCTCTCGTGGACTTGGCTTCATCCTCGACCGCAATCGCGTCAACGTCGCCATCTCACGCGCCCAATGCTTGGCGGTGGTCGTTGCCGATCCACGCATTGCCGCCACGCCTCCCGGTTCGTTGGATGAGATGACGCTCATCAACCTGTTCTGCAAATTGTCCGCGCCAACTCTTCCCGCATGAGTTTCGCGCCCATCATTCATGCACTCGCGTTGCCGCCCGAAACCCGCGTTGAACAGCGTGTCCCGAAAAAGCTCTTTGTCGAAAACGGCGCACCCACGGCCAGCGACAAGCGCCAGATCAACGAAGGCATTTCCGAAGTCCTTTGGCAAGCGGCGCTGAAACCCGCAAATCTCGGTGTGCCCGTCTTCCGGGACGCCGTGCGTGAGTATCTGGAAGTTGCCATTCTCACGGCTCATTTCCGTTCCACGGCCAAAACCGCGCGCCTGGTTGAGCTCATTCATCGCGCGATTCCGTATCCGGTGTTGTTGATTTCGCTTACCGGAGAAACGGCTTCCTTGTCGGTGGCTCACAAACGCTGGTCGCAAGGCGAATCCGGCAAAGTCGTCATCGAAGAACTGCGCGCCACCGCACCTTTCCGCCCGGATGCCCCTACGGCAGAGGAAGCCCAATTCCTGGCCCGCCTCTCAGTCGTCGGACTGCCGCAAGGCGATTTGTTCGCGCTCTACCAAAGCTGGCTGGATTCCATCCTCGCGCTGGAGGCTGCGCAAATTACCGGCGCATTTCGCCCACCCACGGCGGACAATTCCTCCGCCCTCCGCGAACAACTGGATGCCCGCGCCCAAGCAGTGCGCGAGTTGGCTGCGCTGCGCGCCCAGGCCGAAAAGGAGACGCAACTCAACCGCCGCGTGGAACTCAACCTCGCCATCAAACGGCTCGAAGCGCGCATTGCCGAACTCGTTCAAACTCTTTAACCTCACGCCCTCATCATGGAAAAACTGACTGCGCAATCACCGGAGACGAAATCGCCCGATCTCGTCGCCGAGAATCTGGCCAAGCTCAAGGCGCTGTTCCCGGAGGTCGTCACCGAAGACGGCGTGAACGTGGATTCCCTGAAACAGTTGATTGGCAAAACCATCACAGACGCAGAGGAGAAATTCGGCCTCAACTGGCATGGCAAGCGCAAGGCCCGCAAGTTGGCACTCACCCCCAGCGGAGGCACGCTGCGCCCCTGTCCGGAAGAGAGCGTGGACTGGGACAAGACGCAAAACCTGATGATTGAGGGCGACAATCTCGAAGTCCTCAAGCTCCTCCAAAAATCCTACAATGGGAAAGTGAAGCTCATTTACATTGACCCTCCCTACAACACGGGAAATGACTTCGTTTACTCCGATGATTTTCAGGATAACATCAAGAACTACCTCGAAATCACCGGTCAGGTTGGAGAAGCTGGCCGTAAACTTTCCTCCAACGCTGAATCCTCTGGTCGCTTTCACACCGATTGGCTCAACATGATGTATCCTCGATTGAGGCTCGCACGCAATCTCCTGTGCGAGGACGGCGCTTTGTTTGTCTCGGTTGACGATGGTGAAGTTAACAATCTCCGAAGTGTCATTGACGAGATTTTCGGCCCCGAAAACTTTATCGCCCTGTTTGTTTGGGAAAAGCGAACTACCAGAGAAAACCGGCGTGTTTTTTCTTTTAACCATGAATACGTCCTCTGCGTGGCAAAGAGCAAAACGCAATTTGAGCAAGTCAGAAATCTCCTGCCAACCACCGAAGAGGTCCGCAACCGCTACGCCAATCCCGACAATGACCCCCGTGGCCCTTGGCAGTCCGTATCTCTCAACGCCCAAGCCGGACACGCCACAAAAGACCAGTTTTACTCTTTCACCACTCCCGGCGGTCGTGTCTTGGATCCACCACCGGGCCGATGCTGGGCCGTAACAAAGCCAAAGCTCGAACAACTTGTCGCCGACAACCGCGTATGGTTTGGCGAGACCGGTAATAATGTCCCTCGCCGTAAACTCTTTCTTTCTGAGGCTGCAGATGGACTCACTCCACATACACTTTGGACCGCTGCCGAAGTTGGAACGAACGACTCCGCAAAGAAGGATTTAATAGAACTATTTGGCGGAGTCGAGGTCTTCGATACGCCCAAGCCTACCGCATTGATCCGCAGAATAATTGAAATCACAACCAGCAAATCGGACCTGGTGCTCGATTTCTTCGCTGGCGCAGGCCCTACCGGTGAGGCAGTGTTCGACACCAACCAAATAGACGGGGGACATCGTCGCTTCGTTCTTGTTCAACTGCCCGAGCCTACGGACAAACCGGATTACCCAACTATCGCTGACATCACCAAGGAACGGTTGCGTCGCGCCGCCATGAAAACTCGCACGGCCTGGGAAAACCAACAGGCCACACAAGCAGCCGCCGAACCCGATTTGCTTAAGCCGCCATCAACCGCTCAAAAACCCGAATTGCCGGACCTCGGTTTCCGCGTTTTCAAGCTGGCGTCGAGCAACATCCGCGCATGGGAGCCGGATCGCGCCGATCTCGCACAGACGTTGGAAGCGTCGGTTGAACATCTTAAAACCGACCGCACGGAATCCGACATCCTGTTCGAGTTGCTTTTGAAACTCGGGCTGGACCTCACCGTGCCCACCGAAAAGAAGTTCATCGCTGGGCAGGACGTTTACAGCATGGGTGCGGGCACATTGATTGTTTGCTTGTCCAAATCCATCGCCGCCAAAGAAGTCGAACCACTGGCTCTCGGCGTCGCCGAATGGCACAAGGCTCAAGCCCCCGCTGGCGAATCCACCGTCGTCTTCCGCGACAGCGCCTTTGCTGACGACGTGGCCAAAACCAACCTCACCGCTATCCTGCAACAGCACGGGCTGGAGAATATCCGCAGCCTCTAAAGCCAATGCCGACAAACCCCAAAACCTTTGTCACGTTCGCCTACGGCTCGAACATGCTTTGCAGCCGGATTCAGGATCAGGAGCGTTGCCCCTCGGCCCGCGCCTTGGGCGTCGCCGAGTTGCACGGCCACGAATTGAAGTGGCACAAACGCAGCAAAGACGGCTCAGGCAAGTGCGACGTCGTTCAAGCGAAGGACAAAAAGCAGATTGTTTACGGCGTGCTTTTCGAAATTGCCGCGAGTGAGAAGTCAGAACTCGATACGGCAGAAGGTCGCGGCAATGGATATGAAGAGAAGCAGGTGCAAGTTGTGTTCGGAGGAGCACCCCGAACTGTATCTCTCTACGCCGCGACCAAGACGGATTCATCGTTGAAGCCCTACACCTGGTATAAGGCGTTTGTCGTGGCGGGGGCGAAGGAGCACAAACTTCCAAGCGAATACATCCGCCAGTTGGAAGCTGTGGAGGCCACTCAAGACCCTGATCGTGAAAGAGAGCGGCGCAACACCCAGTTGTTGGAGGGAAATCGCCTCAGCCCTACGTCATGAAACTCCATTTCGAGCCCAATCTCGACTACCAGCACGCGGCTATCGAATCCGTGTGCGACCTGTTCAAGGGGCAGGAGATTTGCCGCAGCGTCTTCACCGTCACTCGCGACGTGGATGACGCACAACAGCGCATGGGTTTCGCCGAAACCGACATCGGTATCGGCAACCGCCTCACGTTGCTCGACGATGACCTGCTCAAGAACCTGAACGACATTCAACTGCGCAACGGATTGCCACCGTCCGCTTCGCTGGCTTCCGGCGATTTCACCGTTGAGATGGAGACCGGAACAGGCAAGACCTACGTTTATCTGCGCACCGTGTTCGAGTTGAATCAGCGTTACGGCTTTAACAAATTCGTCATCGTTGTCCCGTCCGTCGCCATCAAGGAGGGCGTTTACAAGTCGCTCCAGATGATGGAAGACCATTTCCGTTCGCTCTACGCCAACGTCCCCTTCGAGTATTTTCTCTACGACTCCAGCAAGCTCGGCCAGGTCCGCAACTTCGCCACGAGTTCGCACATTCAAGTGATGGTTGTGACCGTGGGCGCGATCAACAAGAAGGACGTCAACAACCTCTACAAAGACAGCGAGAAGACCGGGGGCGAGAAGCCGATTGATTTAATCAAAGCCACCCGGCCCATCATCATCGTGGACGAACCGCAGAGCGTGGACGGCGGCCTCGAAGGTCGCGGCAAGGAAGCTCTCGGAATGATGAGCCCGCTCTGCACGTTGCGTTTTTCCGCCACGCATGTGGAGAAGCACCACATGGTCTTCCGCCTCGATGCGGTGGATGCTTACGAGCGCAAGCTGGTGAAGCAGATCGAAGTGGCGGAGGCGCGCATCTCGGGCGGCCACAACAAGCCCTACGTGAAGCTCCTTTCTGTCGGCAATAAAAAGGGCGTCATCACGGCCAAGGTGGAGTTGGACATGCAAACGCGGTCCGGCGTGCAGCGCCAAGAAGTCAACGTGCAGGACGGCGACAATCTGGAGATGACCACCAACCGGGCGGTTTATCACGATTGCCGCGTTGGCGAGATTCGTGTCGCCCAAGGCAGCGAGTTCATGGAATTACGCGTCCCCGGAGGCGAACACTTCCTCAAGCCGGGCGAGGCTTTTGGCGACCTTGATGCGCTGGCCGTGCAGCGTGAGATGATCAGCCGCACCATCAAAGAGCATTTGACCAAAGAGCTTCGTCTCGCGCCCCAGGGAATCAAAGTCCTCTCGCTGTTCTTCATTGATTCCGTGGAGCGCTATCGGCAATACGACGCCGAGGGCAACCAAATCAAAGGCGACTACGCCAAAATCTTTGAAGAGGAATATCGCCGCTTGGCAAAACACCCCGATTACCAAAGCTTGTTCAAGGAAGTGGACCTGCAAACCGCTGTCGAGGAAGTCCACAACGGATACTTCTCGATTGATAAAAGGAGAGTCGGCGGAAAGACCGTTGAGGTTTTTAAGGACACACGCGGTGACACAAAGGCGGACGACGACACCTACAGTCTGATCATGCGCGAGAAGGAGAAGCTGTTGGGCTTCGAGACGCCCCTTAAATTCATCTTTTCCCATTCCGCGCTCAAGGAGGGCTGGGACAATCCGAACGTCTTCCAGATTTGCGCGTTGCGCGATATGGGCACGGAACGCGAGCGCCGGCAGACGATTGGTCGCGGCCTTCGGCTCTGCGTCAACCAGCAAGGTGAACGCTTGCGCGGCTTTGAGATCAACACCCTGACGGTCGTTGCCACCGAGAGCTACGAGCAGTTTGCCGAAAACTTGCAGAAGGAAATTGAGGAGGACACGGGCATTCGTTTCGGAATTGTTGAGCATCATCAGTTCGCTGGCATTTCGGTCACAGGTGCGGACGGCAAATCCACGCCACTCGGCTTCGACAAATCGAAGCAGCTTTGGCAGGTGCTCCGCGATGCCGGCCTGGTGGACCATAAAGGCAAGATTCAGAACGCCCTGAAGCAGGCGCTCAAGGACAACACGCTGACCTTGCCCGAACCGTTCGCCTCTCAACTCCCTCAAATCAAGGAAGTGCTGCGGAAGCTTTCCGGGAAATTGGAGATCAAAAACGCGGACGAGCGCCAGCAGATCAAGACACGGCAAGCCGTGCTCCAGAGCGCCGAGTTCAAGGCGCTATGGGATCGCATCAAGCACAAGACGACCTACCGCGTTCAGTTCGACAACGAGGCGCTCATCCAAAAGTGTATTGCGGCCATCAAGGATGGTCCGCCAATCACGAAAACCCGGCTCGAATGGCGCAAGGCCGACATCGCCATCGGCAAAGCGGGTGTTGAGGCCACGGAAACGGCCACGTCTGCACCGGTAGTGCTCGAAGAGCGCGACATCGAGTTGCCGGATGTCCTAACGGACTTGCAGGACAAAACTCAACTCACCCGCCGGAGCATTCATCGCATTCTAATCGGCAGCGGCAGGTTGAATGACTTCACAAGGAATCCGCAGGAGTTTATCGAACTGACCGCCGATGGGGTTAATCGAGCCAAGCGTCTGGCGCTGGTGGACGGCATCAAATACCAACGCCTCGGGGACGAGCAATACTACGCGCAGGAATTGTTTGAGCAGGAAGAACTCACGGGCTATCTGAGAAACATGATTGCGGTCGGCGACCGCAGCGTTTACGAGCACGTCGTTTACCAGTCGGACACCGAGAAATCATTTGCTGAACAGTTAGAAAAGAACGAAGCCATCAAGATTTTCGCCAAATTGCCGGGCTGGTTCAAAGTTCCGACGCCGTTGGGCACCTACAACCCGGATTGGGCAGTGCTTGTAGAAAAGGACGGCGCGGTTCGCCTTTATTTTGTCGTCGAAACCAAGAGCAGCCTGTTCACCGACGACTTACGCGACCGTGAAAGTGCCAAGATTAAATGCGGCGAAGCGCATTTCGACGCTCTGGCCGTCGGCGAGAATCCGGCTCGTTTTGTGAAAGCCACAAGACTCGATGATGTGTTTGCCGCAACCTCCTAAAACAGCAAATGAACCTTCACCTTCAGGATCCACTAGATCCGAACGCACCGTTCCTTCAAGAAAAGATTCTCGAAACCTGTGCCGGAGCAACTTGCGGCGGTGGCGCATTTGCTTTTGTAACCAAGAGCGGAGTCGATCTACTTCTCAACGACCTAGCCTTTAAGGCATTCACGACCGAAGGCAATTTTGACTTGGTGGTGGGCGTCGATGAAGTCACCAATCCTCTCGCACTTACATCTCTCCGCCAATTGGCTGGTGAGATTGACACCCTACAGATCCGCGTATTCTACCATGAACAACCAAATACAACCTTCCATCCGAAGTTTTGTTGGTTCCGGCACAAAAAAACTGCCGTGCTTATCACAGGTTCTGGCAACCTCACAGGTCGGGCGATGCGCGGCAATTGGGAGGCTTTCACTATCACAGAATTTGACGAGAAAGATGCGACCGCGCTCGAAGACCGATGGGCCGCATGGACACACGCGCATGCGGAGCGGCTACGACCACTGGACGATCCGGCTGTTATCGCTAGAGCAGAGGAAAATCAGAGACGGGCAAGACGCTTAGGTCCCCGGTTACCAGAACCACTCCAGGAGCCTCAACCACCAGAGTCCCCCGCTGCGGATGAAAACATTCCCCGTCCTCCCCTAGCAGCAGAAGGACAAGTCGCTGCTCTGGTTGCCGAAATTCCAAGAGCGGGCAACCGATGGAACCAAGCAAACTTCGATCTCAATACGTTCCGCCATTTTTTTGGTGCCCAACCGGGCGCGAGCCATAGAATTGTCCTTCAGCATGTGAACGATGTTGGAGAGCTTGGGACAATGGAGAGCCGGCCAAGCGTGTCGGTCGCTAGTCACAACTACCGCTTTGAGTTGGAGGCTGCTTCCGGCCTGCAATACCCTCGGCGCGGTCATCCGATTGGTGTTTTTTTACAGATTGGCCGCCGCACCTTTAGGTATCGTCTTCTCCTACCCAGGTGGCCAGGTTACTCAGCCATGAGAGACTTCCTTGCAACCAGATACACTGGGCGAGCCAACCAAATGCGTCGCGTCGTTGCTACGGCCGCAGACGTTTACCAAGCATGGCCCGGTTCTCCTCTTTGGCGTGAACCACTGCAAATCGAGGACTGAACGGTCCCCACACAACACCCTATTCGACATGTTTAACTCCCAACTGCAATACGAAGTCGCCCCAGATCTTCTAGCGATTTGCGATTTCGAAGATTGCCGAGACAAGCTTGTCGTCCGACTGCCATCTGCTATCTGCGGCGGTTCTTGGAACGTAAACCCTTGCCCCCTGAAAGGAACAAGAGGGCGAAATGGAACCAATGCCAACTACTGACCCTTCACTGGATCCGCGTGTTCAGCAGTCCTTGCGGACTTTCTATGAATCGCTCCTGAAACGTGGCGACCTGATCACCAAAGAACGGCTATCTCAATGTTACGCCCTGTTTCGTGAACGATTCGGTCCGGAACGCCTCAAGAGTTTGGACGGCGAGATTCTTCTGAACACGATGCACGCCCACGGCAATCAGGACAGCTTGGTGTATTGGCTGGAATTCAAGAGCGACGCCGAGTTCCCCACGCGTCAGTTCGGTAGTATCTCCGGCGGCAGCGCGCTCAAATTCGGTCTCTACAAGAGCAAAGATTCCGGCGAATGGATGGCCGGCCATCCCACCAACCAAACCACGTTGCCGATACCCGAAGCCATTGCCACCGCACGGAAACACCGCGATCAGTTGATCGCCGCCGTAACCGCTATCCAAGAATTGCCGGTGGGCGCGGACGATCAGGCGTATCTGGCTTTGCAGAAAAAATTGGACGAGGTGGCGCCGGATGTGTGTCGCCTAGCTTGGGGACACAAATACGTAAGTTTGCTTTTCCCGGACAAACTGGACGATTTTCACGCTGAATATTTCCAGCGGCACAACCTCATCAAATTGCTTCAACTGCCGCCTGCACAGCCCGGCCTGTATGTTTCCGCGGGCCGTTTCGTCAGCTTCGCGAATCAAATGGGTTGGCCCATGAATCATTTTACGGCTGTGCTCAACGAACGGAATGGCACGCCGACCAAATACTGGCGCATCGGCACGAAGCTGGGCGAAGGAAATGACGCTCAAGATGTTTGGCCGGATATGAAAACCGGTGGCTATGCGGCCATTGGCTGGCCGGAACTGGGGGATTTGTCCAGCGTGCTCGCCGGCGACAATGTAAAGGAGACCATCGCGAACATGCTGATTAAGGAATATCCGAATTATGAGGCAAATGTTGCTTCGCGCAAAGCCGGTGAAATTCGGAACTTTGCAGCAGACATGGAGGAAAATGACGTTGTGCTCGCGGCGGACGGCGAAAGGATTCTTGGCGTCGGTCTGGTCAAAGGCCCGTACCGGTTTGAGACGACGCAACCGGAAGACGCCCCGCACCGTCGCCAGGTCGATTGGCACACGACGCCGGAATGGAAATTGCCCGTCACCGAAGGGTTGAGAACCACGGTCTGGAAATTGCGCAAGGATGACCGGAACTTTGTGGCCGTGGAGCGTCAGTTGTTGGAACCGTCGTTACCCTCGTCACCTGAAGCCCCCGCCCCAAAGCCGGCGCTGCCGAATCCCATTCGCAAAATTGTGCGGTTGGAAGGAGTCATTCCGGGCAGGTTGCAGGCGATCTTGGAACGCAAAGGACAGGCCATTCTCTACGGCCCGCCGGGCACCGGCAAAACCTATTGGGGCAAACAGACGGCGCTCGATTTGTCAGCCATCGGGGCCTTCGGGTGTCTATATGCGGATCTTACAGCCGAACAGAAAGTGAGAGTCAACGGTGACGGCTCAAACTCCGGCCTGTTGCGCTGCTGCACGTTTCACCCGGCCTTCGGTTATGAGGATTTCATTGAGGGCTACCGTCCGCAGAAAAGCACAGGCGGCCAGTTAATCTTTGAAAAGCGTGACGGCATTTTCAAAACGCTCTGCCGCGATGCCGCCGCTTCGGATGAAAAGTTTGTTCTGCTCATTGACGAAATAAATCGCGGCGACATCCCGCGCATCTTTGGCGAGTTGCTGACACTGCTCGAAAAGAATAAACGCGGGCAGGAGGTGATTTTACCTTTGTCTGGCGACAAATTCTCCGTGCCAGCCAACGTTCTGGTCATCGGCACCATGAATACGGCGGATCGTTCCATCGCCTTGCTTGATACTGCATTGCGGCGCCGATTCGGGTTTGTGGAGTTGATGCCGGATTCGTCCACGTTAGCAGGCGCGATTGCAGGTGAGGCTATACCTTTGGGTCAGTGGCTCGATGCATTGAACTCCCGCATCCGTGAACACATCGGCAAGGACGCCCGCAACCTGCAAATTGGCCATGCCTACCTGATGGACGACAACGGAAAGCCGGTCACGGATTTTGCGAGATTTTCCCGCATCATCGCCGAGGACGTTATTCCACTGCTGGAGGAATATTGTTACGAGGACTACGGCGCGCTCACGGAAATTTTGGGCGGGGCCATGGTGGACGGTGAACGG
>DATNDF010000289.1 GCA_035607015.1 Candidatus Angelobacter sp.
TTATGCGAATCCGGATCAGGACCTGAACAAACTCTGGTGGGACCTGGTCGAGAAATATCAGATGGTCAAACGGCCCGAAGGCCGCAACGCGCCGGATTACGCCAGCAAGGTTCATATCGTCGTGGCCCCGGCCTATTACCACAACTACATGATGGGCCAGCTCTTCGCTTCGCAGGTGCATCACGCCATCGCGCGTGAGGTGCTCAAGACCGATCCCGCTCACGCCATTTACGTCGGCCACAAGAGCGTGGGCCGCTACATGAAAAAACGCGTGTTCGCTCCCGGCAAGACGCTTCCCTGGAACGAGCTGACCCGGTTCGCGACCGGCGAGGAGTTGAATCCGAAGGCGTTCGCCGAGGATTTTCGCGGTCAATGAAATCGCCGGCCACGCGATTCAACGCCAATGCCCCGCCGGGCACCCGATTGATTTGCTGGTTCTACCTTGCCCGAAGAACGTGACGACGATACGATTCGTCTCGTCGTTCAAGGTCATTCTGCGTCAGTCAAACCGCAACAAACGAAAGGCTCCTCAATGAAGAAGATCTCACTCATCAACGCTACGGTGTTGCTCGCCGGATCGCTCCTCGCGGCGGACTCAAGCCCCAAGGATGATGTTCTTGCCGCCACGAAGAAACTCGGCGACCAGGCGAATTACAGTTGGAAAACCACCGTCGCGGTTCCCGAGAGCGCCCAGTTCAAACCCGGCCCGTCCGAAGGCCAGACCGAGAAGGACGGTGTCACACATCTCACCCTGAACTTTGGCGATAACAGCACACAGGTTTTTATGAAAGGCGACAAGGCGGCCGTCAGCGATCCCGATGGCGGCTGGCAGGCGCTCGCCGATCTGGACAGCGCCGAGGGTCCCCGCCGGTTTCTCGGACGGATCATCAAGAACTTCAAGGTTCCCGCCGCGCAGGCTGCCGAGCTGGCCGCCGCCACGAAGGAACTCAAGAAGGACAGCGACGTGTATTCTGGCGACATGACCGAAGACGGCGCGAAGGCCCAATTCCGGTTCGGGACCGTCAGCAATCCAAAAGGTTCGGTGAAATTCTGGGTGAAGGACGGCGCGCTCACCAGGTTTGAATTCAAAGTGACCGGCAAGGTGGACTTCAACGGCAATGAATTCGATGTGGACCGCCTCTGGACGACTGAAATCAAGGATGCCGGCTCGACCAAATTGATCGTGCCGGAAGAAGCGAAGAAGAAGCTCTGACTTTCAACGCGGAAACGCAGAGTCGCGCCATTGAGCCGCGAATTGACGCGAATGCGTTGGTTGTTGCGGCCAACGGGCCTTGCTCAACGCTTGAAACCAAAATCGCTGAAGAGTTCGGGAAACTTCCGGGCAGCGTCGTTCGGCCGCGCTGCAATGGCCTTTGTCACCGCGTCCTGAAACGCTTGGGGAATCTTGTCACGGGGCGCCTTCCCCGGCGTGAATCCGACCGGCCGGGCCGCGCCCGGCCGTGATCGCCGCAGTGGCGACGGCGCCAGCTTCCTTCGCGGACTCGTGAGGGTCAGTGCTTCGGTCAAATCGCCAACCTGCCGCGCGTCCACCGCCGTCGAGTAGCTGCCGCCGTTGAATTTCTTCCCCAACAATTTCAGAAACGAAGTATGGTCCAGCGTACCGCGAAACACACTACCCGGCTCGACGAACGGTGAGACCAAAAACGCCGGCACGCGCGGACCCGTGGATTCGAACGCGGGATAAGCATTCCCGTCCGGGGCCTCGGTGCGAACGGCGACGGGCGAGACGTGATCGAAAAAACCACCGTGCTCGTCGTAGGTGACGACCAGCAGCGTTTTCGCCCACCGGTCGGGATTGGTTTGAATATCACCGAAGACCCGCGACAGAAAACGCTGGCCGTTGGCGATTGGCGAAGGCGCATGGTCATCGCTCGGAGGTTCGACGTGTGGCGCGTCCGTATAACGCGGTTCGATGAAGATGACCTGGGGCGACGTCGCGTCGCCTTCGCCCATCCAATCTTTGAGAAAATCATCGTAATCCCGGAAGTGATCGTCCACGAGCACCCGCAGATGCCAGTCGTCCATCAAAATAAAGAACGGGATACCTTCGTGGTACACCCGCCAGCGGACCTTTTTGGCGTCGAGCCAGTCGTACACGAGTTCCTGCTTCGGCAACGCGATGGGCTGGTTGACCTCGATGCGGCTGTAACCGCTGTGAGCCATGAGGCGGTTGGGTTGCGTCCCGGCTGGCAATGAGCAAAACCAATGGTCGCAGATGCAGAATTGCCGCGCCAAATAGTTTGCGGCGGGCAGGTCATTCCCGTCGAAATAACCCATCACGCACGGCTGATCACCCGGGTTGACGTGATTCACGGCGGCGTAGCTGACAATGAAGCCGTTCATCGGATACGGCGGCAGACCGATCGGCCCCGGCAAAGGACCGTTCAACTGGATGCCGATATCGCGCCGCTCGTGGGGCGGGTCGCCCGGTAAATCCGCCTCGGGATTCGCGAGATGAAAAACGGGAAACGTCGCCCCGCCGTAGTCGTTGGACAGACCGGCCCGTAATCCCTCGACGTTGCCGCGGTTGAACGGCGGCAGGCTGAGATAACCGAGCACGTGATCGAACGACCGGTTCTCCAGCATCACGAAAATGATTGTGTCAATTTGATCGAGTGACATGACGTCGCCTCATTGATAATTGGCCGTTGAAGAGATAGCCCTGAATGGCGACCGTGAAAAGCGATTTCGTTTGGTTGACAAGGACCAAGTGGACAACGTCTTCGGCGACCGCAACCCGGTCAGCTCATGCGTGGGGACGGAGAGTTACCAGAGTTGAACCGCACGGACGCAGAGGCGCAGAGTCAAAGGTCGTTCACTAAGCCCATAAACAAAATCATCCCGCTGCGCGCGTCCACAATGGCGAACAAAAAGGGCCGGTCCACGATCATCTGAAACGGCTTCGGCGGGTTTTCCTCAAAGGAGACGGATGCTGGAATAGCTATCGCCGTCACCGCCGCGGCTTCAGTTCCTTCTTCACTCACCTCCACGAAGGCTTTTTGCCGGACTTCGGAAATGTAATGCCGCTCGCTGAACATTCCTGAAAAATCCGCCTTCCTGTCATTGAATGCTGTTTTCATTCCCAGCGCTTTGAGTGGCGTATTCAGTTCCAGCGTATTTTCGAGTTTGAATTTGGGCAGCACCACCAGGCCATCGCGGTCTTTGAATCCCGGAATCGTCACGCGACGCCAATTGTCGCCGTTCATAACTTGCAGCAACTTCGGCGCACTCGAGCCGGGATCAGGTAGAAAGACATACATCGCCAGATCGTCGCCCACGTAGGGCAACCGCACCGCTTGATAGCCAGAACCTTTGCGGTAGGTGAACTTTTTCGACATCTCCATCATCGGCAGATTTTTGGCTGCGCCAGCGGCGGGATGAAACGGGCGCTCTTGTGTCAGGTTTGCGTCAAACGGGTCGAGCCACTTGCCCCTGAAATAAACCGCGTTCGCCAGCACCAAATCCGTGTAGATCGGATCAATCATGCCGTTGGCGATTCCGGTGATGCGGCCGTGCGTCTGGTCGCTCGCCCACCGGTTGATTTCCGCCTCCGCCAAGGGAACGTTGCGAAAGTCCAGCGCCTTGACCGTTGACAAGAAAAACTTCTGGTTCGCTTCAAGGAAGCCGGGGTTAAACGCCGCCCCCTGTCGATACCAAAGCGCATTGGCCGTGGTAAGGATGACGTTGGTGTCTTTGAGATTGAGTAAATCAGTTGCGGCCTTGCTGGCCGCGTTCAACGACGCTGCGGAAAGGCCGGTCGTTCCCAAGATCTGTTGAATTTCCACTTTTGTCATGCCTGACGCGCCGTTTGCGACCATCTGCAACGCTGTCGCCGCGCTGTATGGCGAAACAAAAACGCTCGAAGCGGGTTGCTGCGTGGACAATTGCTTCAGCAATTTGAAGGTGAAGGTGTTGTTCGCAACCGCAAGTTTGGACAAGTCAGACTCTGCAGCAGCAGCGAAATTGAAACCTGCCGCCGACCCGGCAATCAGCAGCAAGCCAATCTTTATTTTCATGCAACGATTTTACTCCAACGGAACGCCACCTGACCACACACAGTTGAGATCTATCTGACTTCTTGAATTCTGGGACTGAGCTCCGCGTCTCCGCGTCTCCGCGGTTAGGAATTCTTGGTCAGTCCCTCAGAATTCCACCAATCTTGACTCTTGAATTTCTTCCTTATCAAATGGCGGCGCTCGAACACCAATCCATTTATGAACATGTTTCGCTACGCGCTTCTGGGAATCCTTTTCGCCGTCACTCTGGCTGCAAACCCACAGGACAACAAGCCGCCCGTGCGGATCGCCATTGTCGGACTCAGTCACGATCACGCTCAGGGTTTCCTTCCCCGGTTGCGCAATCGACGCGAGGTGGAGCTGGTCGCCATTGTCGAAACCAACCGCGCTTTGATTGAGAGCTATTCGCGCCGCTTCAATCTGAGTTCTAATCTTTTTTTCGCCAGTCTGGACGATCTGTTTTCGCGCACGAAGGTGCAAGCGGTGGCCACGTTCACCAGCACGTTCGGGCATCGCGCAGTGGTCGAGCGCTGTGCCGCGCAGCACGTGGATGTGATGATGGAAAAACCGCTGGCGGTGAACATAAAACATGCGCGGGCCATCGAAGCCGCCGCGAAGCGGGGAAACATCCGGGTCTTCGTGAATTACGAGACGACGTGGTATCCGGGCAATCGCGCCGCCTACGAAATGGTCCATGATCGGAATGAAATTGGCGAGCTGCGCCGGATCGTGGTGCATGACGGGCATCGCGGACCGAAGGAAATCGGCTGCTC
>DATNDF010000290.1 GCA_035607015.1 Candidatus Angelobacter sp.
CGAGGTTCAGCCGATGGGCTACGATAGTGCCCGCTACATCCACGCGCTCTACCAGGTGATGAATCTTGCCTGTGCCGACCGTGATTTCTATTACGGGGACATTTATTTCCCACCGGAGGAACCGATCCGCGGGCTGCTTTCAAAGGAATACGCGAAGGAACGGTTCAAGCTCATCGATTGGAAAAAGAACAATCCCGACATTCGACCCGGTGATCCTTATCCGTTCGAGGGGAAGCAAAATCCCTTTTTGAATCTCCTGACCAACTGGTCAAATCTTAAAACGAACAAAACGGACCCCGCCGCGCCCGGTTCCACCGCGGCCCTGGATTTGGACCGGCAATCGCCCGAAGCACAGGCGCAGTTTGACGCCGATTTTCGGGCGGGCACGACGTCCATTCAAGCGGCGGACGAAAAAGGCTGGGCCATCTCGGTCACTCCGAGCGGGGGCTGGCAGCCCGCGTGCATTGCCGGCAACACCGGCATCGGCATGAGTCAGCGGATGCAGAGCTTCGTGCTGGATGGGGCGGAAAACCCATTCAACGTTGTCGCGCCCGGTAAACGCCCGCGAGTGACCCTTACGCCGACGCTGGCGTTGAAAAACGGGAAGCTGTTTCTTTGCTTCTCGGTTCAGGGGGGCGACACGCAGGACCAGAATCTATTGCAGTTTTTTCTGAACATCGTCGAGTTCGGCATGACGGTGCAGGAGGCGTGCGAAGCGGCCAACATCACGAGTTATCAGATGCGCAGCTCGTTCGGCGAACACAAGGCCGAGCCCGGCCGGGTGACCCTCAACGACGAAGTGCCCTCGTGGGTGCGCCGCGAGCTGTCCCGCATGGGATACCGGCTCGATTTTGTGAAAAAGTCTTCCGGTCCCATCACCGCGATTTACTTCGATCAGGAACACGGAACGTTCTGGGGCGGGGCCAGTAATCACGGAGAAGATTATGGGATTGCGTGGTAAGTGGAACAGGCGCTGCGTCGTCGCGTCATCAGATTCTCCCTGCGGCGACGTTTGTCCGCGCGCCCGCAAATGGAAAACTCCTTCGGGTGTTACCGAAGGAGTCCGTACCAGGCGACGAAGCTATTTTGCCCCCTGATCAATCCACGCGCGGACCAATCCAACCTGCTCCGCAGTGAGCGGTTTGGGAGGAGGACCGAAGCCGCCGGGTCCGCGCCCGCCACCCGGACCACCCTGTCCTCCGGGTCCACCGCCAGTACCGCCAGGCGGACGGCCTCCTGGTCCTCCTTGTCCACCAGGACCGCCGCGTCCGCCGGGTTTGCGCTTCGGTGGCATGGCAATCTCATCATCGATCTGCGCAACAGCGACTACGAGGAGGCTTTTTTTGCTGTCGCCGGGAACGATTACTTTGCCGTCCTCGCCGCCTTTCAGCGCGGCTTCAAGGCTGTCGAGGCGCAAATCGGCTTTTTGCCGCTCTTCGCCGTGGCAGCGGAAGCATGAGGCTTCCAGGAGCGGCTTGATGTCCTTGGCGTAGGTGACGCCCTTTTTGGCGGCTGCAGGCGGGAGTTTGCTCAGGTCGAGTTTGGAGATGTCGACCTTTTTGTCGGCTGCCATGACCGACCAACCCGCGGCAGCAAGGCCCAAGAGAAACAGAGCAGAGGTGTTTTTCATATTTTTTGATAACTGCACATCCGTCGAGCGCTAATGACAGGCGCATCCCCGGACAGGTTACAAACGTTTTAGCGCAGGCGGTCGCGGGCCTCCGACTGGCAGATGTCCTGACGTCAAGCATCGCCGAAATGGTTCGACTCGTCCGCAAAGATTCGTTTCATTCGGGGCATGAAATCCAATTTGATTCAATTGATTGCTTTCGCCTGTTCGGCTTTCTGTGCTCTGTCCGGTACTTTTGCCGCTGAACCAACAAAAACCGTTGAGCTTTGGCCGGCCGGCGCGCCGGGTGAAAAGGGGAACATCGGCGGGGAGCGGGACATGACCAAACCTTCCGACGAGTTGATCGCGGGCCGGCGCGTCATTCGCCTTGGCAATGTGTCGAATCCAACGATCAGCATTTATCGCCCGTCCGCGGACAAGGATACGGGCGCCGCAGTCCTGGTTTGTCCCGGCGGCGGCTATTACATTCTCGCGATGGATCTCGAAGGGACGGAAGTGTGCGATTGGTTGAACTCGATGGGAGTCACCGGCGTGCTGCTGAAGTATCGGGTCCCGAAGCGGGAAGGATTGGAGAAATACGCCGCGCCGCTGCAGGACGCGCAGCGAGCAATGGGTCTGATGCGGTCACGCGCAAAAGAGTGGGGGATCGACCCGCAGCGGATCGGCGTGCTCGGTTTTTCCGCGGGCGGCCATCTTTCCGCCGCCTTGAGTTGCAATTACGAACGCCGGAGCTATCCGACGGTGGACGGTGCCGACTCCGCGAGTTGTCGGCCTGATTTTGCGATTCTCGTCTATCCGGGCGGTCTCGTTGTGAAGGAACAAGGCGACAGGATTGCGCCGGAATTGAGCATCAGCGCGAACGCGCCGCCGACCTTCCTTGTGATGGCGGCGGACGATCCTGTGCGCATGGAGAACGCCGTGTTATACACGTTGGCATTGAAGAACGCCAAGGTTCCGGCGGAGCTTCATATTTACCCGACGGGCGGGCATGGTTATGGCCTGCGCCGGACAAAGGAACTCGTTACGACCTGGCCGGATCGCGCTGCCGAGTGGATGCGCAGTCGTGGTTTGCTGGAGCGCAAGTAGGCCGGCGTCCGTTGGTCTTTTGGAACGTGGCGCCCCGTGCGGATCAACCCTGGACGCTTCAACCGGGGTTCCCGAGTTCCAGACGGCCGGGCTTCGCGGAGCGGCCCTCTCTGCGCAAAAGGATGTGTTTAACGCGCTGGATCCGCGCGCTTGATCATATCGGCGATCTTCACCTCCGCGCCTCCCAGCCGCTTGCTTTCGTCCGCGCCTTCCATGAACGCGAAAAGTTCGACGGTCTCATCAGGAGCGACGGGAGCGACACCCGTCCGGAAGAATCGGATGATTTCGGCGACGAGCGGATGATAGCCATCGTAAGCGCCAACCTCGCTTTCACCCTTTTCGCCCTTGGCCGTGCCTCCGTAGGTTTTTGGGTTCTCGCGATAGATGCCGACGCGTCCTCCGTGCCAGGTGCCGGTCACCTCAATCAACCCGTCGCCGGTCGTGCCCCGCTTCACGCTCTCGCAACCTGCGCCCATGACTGTGAACAGTGATTCCACGCCGTGAACGCCATACCAGAAAAGGTCCGGATGCGTCTTTTCGAGGTGACAGGGACTCCAGGTTTCAGCGACCAGCACGTTACCGATGGAACCCTTGCGAACCGCCTGCGTGGTTTTGCCGAAGCGCAGCGAGGACGCACTGAACACCGGAACCTTCGCTTCCCGCGCAAGCCGGAAAATCTCAATCACGTCCTTCAGCGAACCGGCCATCGGCTTGTCGATATAGAGCGGTTTGTGGGCGCTGATCACCGGTCGGGCCTGTTGAAGATGCGGCCGGCCGTCCACGCTCTCCAGCATGACGGCGTCCACGTGCCCGCACATTTCCTCGATGCTGTCGTAAATCGTCACTCCGAATTTCTCACGCAGTTCCTTGGTGTAACCTTCGACGCGTGACCGGCTCGACTCGATGTCGGGACTCCCGCCTTTGAACGCCGCAACCACCTTCGCGCCCGCCACATGGTTTGGAGCCTTTGCGTCGTTAAGCAACGCGGTGAACGCCGTGACGTGGGAAGTGTCCAGCCCGATCATGCCGACACGCAAATCCTCGGCGGCGCTCGCGGTGAGGGCAAAGGTCAAGGTCGTGAAAAGAAGGGATTTGACGAAGAGTTTCATAGCTTTGCAGCGGTCAGGATAGATTCGATCCGAGCCCTCCGTCAAACTGCACTTGGAGCCTTTTGCCGGGGCGAAATGTAACCGATGCGGAGTCAATGCGCCGTTCCGCACGCGCAACGGACCTGAGGCGAAGCAGCCGCCGCCTTCGCCGGATCGTAATTCAAGTACGGTCCCAGCCATTTCTCAACCTCCTGCAAGGTCATGCCCTTGCGTAGATGGTAGTCAAGCATCTGGTCGCGGCCGAGTTTGCCGACGGCGAAATATTTCGACTCCGGATGGGCGAAATAAAGCCCGCTCACACTGCTGCCCGGCCACATGGCGTAACTCTCGGTAAGCTTGATTCCGGCGTTTTTCTCCGCATCGAGCAACTGCCATAAAATGCCCTTTTCAGTGTGGTCGGGACAGGCCGGATACCCCGCCGCCGGTCGAATGCCGCGATACTTCTCACCGATCAGGTCTTCGGCCGCCAGGTTCTCTTTCCTGCCGTAGCCCCATTCCTCGCGCACTCGCTTGTGCAGCCATTCGGCAAAGGCTTCGGCGAGGCGGTCGGCCAGCGCTTCGGCCATGATGGCATTGTAATCGTCGTGGTCCTTCTTGAACCTCTCGACGAGTTCCCCGAGTCCATGTCCGCTGGTGACGGCGAATGCTCCGAGGTGGTCGTTCGATCGAGAAGTTTTGGGCGCGATGAAATCCGCCAGACACCAGTTCGGCGTGCCATCGGTCTTTTCGATCTGTTGCCGGAGAAAGTGGAATTGTGTGAGCGCTTTCGTGCGTGATTCGTCGGTGCAAAGCTCGACATCGTCACCGACCCGATGAGCGGGGAACAGGCCATACACACCTCGCGGCCGAAGCAGCTTCCCGGCGACGATCTTCCCGAGCAACTCCTGTGCGTCGGCGAAGAGTTTGCGCGCCTCCTGACCATGCCGGGGGTGATCAAGAATGGCGGGATAACGCCCGCGCAGTTCCCAGGTGTGGAAAAAGGGCGACCAGTCAATGAACGGGACGAGATCGGCCAGAGAGACGGCCGCCGCCCGCGTGCCGTCGGCCGATTCGCCCGATGACAGGACCCGCACGCCAATGAATTCGGGCCGGGGCACATCTGCATAGCTGAGCTCCGGCGCGCGCGCGCGGGCTTGTTCGAGGCTGACGATCTTCGTGGCATGGCTGGCGTGTTGGGAGCGGACGCGATCATATTCGTCCCGAATCGTCCGCACAAATGCTGCTTTCTGGTCCGCGGCGATGAGACTGCCAACCACGGGAA
>DATNDF010000291.1 GCA_035607015.1 Candidatus Angelobacter sp.
AAGGGGCACAGCGGAGAATTTTTTCGTTTTCGGCCTTTATGAACAAAATCCGCGCACGTTTGCGCGGATTTCGTCAGCACGTCGCGCCAGCGGCGGGCTGTCAAGGTCAAAACGAACAAAATTGTCTGCTTGAACAAAATCGCGCATGCTTCGCGCGATTTCGTACCCCTTGGGCGCTCCGGTTTTATTCTGGCTTTCGCAGTAGGACCCCCTTTTTCGATTCATGCTCTGGCCGGTTGAGCCGGGGAAGAATAGAGAGATTTAGAGCGGGCCAGGTTGGGAACGAAAACCGCCCGCCGAAGCCGAAGCTCCGGCGTGAATGCTCGGGCGGCAGGAAAAGAAATGCGGGGCTGGTCTGCTTGGATTCATATACCGATGCGAAATCGGCAAGGTGTTCTAAACACCCTGCCCCCGGGCCGGCGACTTTGCGATTGGAGCCGATCGCAGCGTTTCGAGAGGGATGTGGATGGTGTGCAAGACGTGGGAAGCGTCCTCCACCACGACGCGATAGTAATCGCCCACGAGGCCGATTGATATCCGCCCGCCGGTTAATTCCGGGTATTCCTCTTCGACAAAGGCGCGGATTTCTTCACGGTATGCGGGTGGCTGGTTCGAATGCATTGGTGTTCCTTTACTAGCTGGTTAAGGGAAACCGCCCGCCGAAGCCGAAGCCCCGGCAGGCGGCAGACGGCGATTACTGGCTGGCCTCGTCCTTCTTCGGCTCGGTGCATACGATGCGGCCGCTCACGCTGATGCCCTCATGGATCACGACATCGAAGCCCTTGCCGCTCTTGTGCGGCCACACAACTCCGACTTCGCGCCAGTAGCCTTTGTCGTCATCGTTCTTCGGCGTGCTGACGACGTAGGCGCGGTGTGATGGTGACTTGCTCATGGAATTTTCCTTTCGTGTTGGCTGGCGCGGAATTGCGCCAGTGATGAAACAACGAAACCCGGCCAGAGGCCTTTCCAGGTCAACCTGCGCCGCGCTGCTTGCAGCGTGTCCGAAAAGCAATCGCGTCTTCGCGCCTATCAGCGAAACGCGATCTGTCTTTTTGGCGGCGCTGTTGACCGGGAAAGCTGCCGGGTTATCGTGTTTCCGTCACTGGCACCAATGGCATTTCGCGTCCAGCCTAAAAACGGGAAAGGAAATTTCAAAATGAGCGAGCAACAGGGCAAGGCCGGACAGTTCGGTGGCGACCAGGAAAGCGCGCTTCTCGGCGGGGCCCTGTGGAGGCCGCTAGAGGCAACCCCTTGATGCGGACACTGGTCAAGGCGCTTCTCCATGAGCTCGTCACCGGCGAAGACGACCGGGCGTTTCTGAAGGCGAGAGGCTGGCCTTAGGCGGGTCTTTTTACTTTCATGAATTCGTGCAAGGATGTCGCCCATTGATGAGGAAACAGCATAGGGAGACGCCATCGTGCCGAGGAAGAAAAGCGCCAAAGCGATGCTCGAAGAAAGCCGGGAACTGCTGACGGACATGAGAAATGGTTATGTCGCCGACGATGAAACCGCCTCATTGCCACTGAGGGTCCGGCACCATGTTTTGGTCGTGCTCGAAGATACGCTCGGTCTCCACGAGGGCAAAGAATACTCTGTCACAAAGGAGTATCGGGAACTGAGGGCAACGGTTAAGAGGGCAGCAACTCCGAATCCTTAAACGCCTTGTTGTGAACATCCGCAAGGGTTTCGCGGTCGGTGATCCACACGTTGAACAGTTCCGCTTTGAGTGCAGCGTATACCGCCCTCTCTTTGCGGGTTCCGGCAATGACGATCACAGTCTTTCCGTCTTTGACCATCTGCTTGAAAAATCCTATGCCTCGGCGGTTTGGGTCGTCATCACACGCGCCAGCCGTCAAGAAAAACCGCCACCTGTCCTGCGTGGCGCCGTTCAGGTCGAACAGGCAGTAGGCAAGGTCCGCGAAGGCTCCTTCCTCTGCAAGCTGTTCCGGGCTAATGATTGGCTCTAAGAGGCCCGTCATGGTGAGTTGACTGGTGAGGACTTTCGATTTGACAAGCCCAAGGCCCGCGAAGGCGATGGTTATGTCATCCATGCGCTTGATGACTTCGCGGATTGGCTGGCGTTTAGCCAGACCGTCGAGTTCCGCAGTGATTTTCTCCCGCGTCACGCCATCGTAAGGCGGAACCGTAGCGTAATGGCAATGCCCCGTAACACGCCCGCATTTGCTCCAAAGGATAGTGGCATTCACGAGCGGATCGACGTGTGACGCCGTTGACGCAAGCTCGCCGCGCCCAATCAAGGCGGTGGTGTGGATATGGACATTATCGCGCCGGTGGGTGCCGAGAGTTTCGCAAAATGTCAACAAAGTCTCGCCGCCTGAAATCCCGACGTGGTGCTGTCCTCGTGCCGTCAATTCCTCGAAGTAACGGGCGGCTTCAACGCCCCACAGGTTGAAAAGTTCCGGGTACTCGGCGTTCGGCACTGTGATGATCTTGCGCAGATGGGGAAACTGCTGCCGAAGCTCGTGTTCCTCGCCGCACTCCACGGTTTCAGGAATCTCGATCCGCACAATGCCGCGTTCCCGCGCCTGTTTTAGCCGCCGTGTGACACCACGGATTTCGATATTGTGCAGGCGCTTGGCGATTTCCTTCTTCGGCACGTGGTCCGCGTAATACCACTTTGCGACCTGCCGCAGCTCGGCAATGTCGAAAAGCTCCGGTTTAGACACCTTCCGCGCCCCTCCCCGCGCCGTTCCAGACACGAAATGCACGAACGAGCATGAACGCAGGTTAGAGCATGTTGCTTCAGGAACGCAACACCGGAGGTACGTGTCAAATAGGTCGAACACGCACGAGGAGTGGTGCTCATGACGGGTTTTCTAAAGATGATCTTGACCGACGCGGACGGGCTGGCCGCCTGTTCGGTCACAATCGAGTGCGCCTTACCGGGCGCATTCAATCCGGGGGGCGTTACCGCGTCCCCCGTTCCAATTCCGACGACCGACGGCGGGGCTTATCTGGCCCTTGAAATCATCTGGCCGGAAATCTGGCCGGCAAGACACAACGACGAAATCTGGCAGACCGGGCCTGATGGGACCTGCGCCTGGCGCAATCAGGCCGATGGCGTATTCGAGTGAGGCGATTTTTCGTAACGCGTATGAACAACAACGGAGCCAATGGCAGTTCAATCAAAATCCGTACGCCGCGGATGGACGACCTTCAGGGGATCGTCAGCGTCGTGCGGGCATGCGAGCCGTACCTTACGGCGCATATGTCCTACATCTACTGGATGCAAATCCGGCACTGCCGCGACACATGCGCCGTGGCGGTCATGGGCGGAGAGATCGTAGGCTGGTGCTCCATCATTCCGGGCTCCGGAGGGAGATACTTCGTTCATCAATTAGGCATCGCCCCAAAGGCCCGGCGGCAGGGGCTTGCCCAGTCCCTTCTCGCGCATCTGGTGAGCGAGCTGAGAAGGCGAGAGGACACGCCGGAACTTGAATTTACGATTGACCGCATGAACGGCGCGGCGCTCGACGTGGTGAAAACCGTCGCGGGCCGGGTGGAAATGCAATTGCGGAGGACGCCCGAGCCAGTCGGCTTGCTGGAAGACGGCTGTGCCGAGGATCTGTACGTAATGACGCCCGACGCGAGCCGGCGGGCGGATTTTTCAAATGAGGTTGCGAATGTTTTATGGACAACAACAGAAGGAACGGAAGCAACGAACGAATTGAGCTTTTAAAGAAACGCGAAGCCGAAATACGGGCCGCTATCGCGGCGGAAACGGTGAAGCGCAAGAAACGCGAGTTCAAGGAATTTGAACGCCTCAAAAACATCGTCGGCGGCGCGCTGCTGGCGAACGCGGCGGAAGATCCAGTTTTTGCCGCGCACCTGAAAGAAAGGTTGCAAAAGGCGGTGGTCGTCGAGGGCGAGAGGAATTTGCTTCGGTCGAAAGG
>DATNDF010000292.1 GCA_035607015.1 Candidatus Angelobacter sp.
CAGGCCCCAAGGGTTCGGCTTCTTCCGTCCGACCTTCTGGTATTTGAAGTCACTGTTTTTTCCAAACCACGCGTAGTCGCCGAGCTTCGATTCGTCGTCGCCAAAAGAATACGCCGTGGTCGTGCCGGCGCGGCAGGCGTATTCCCACTCGGCTTCCGTCGGCAGCCGGTAGAACTGCCCGGTCTTCGCGCTGAGCCATTCGCAGTATTTGTTCGCCGCATGCTGCGTCATGCTGATGGCCGGATAACCGTCGCGTCCCATTCCGAAACTCATTTCGACATACGGCTTGGTCGGACGCGAGACCGCATCGGAAACCTTGTCCACATAAGGATCGGTCTGCATTGTCTCCTTGAATTTTCGCTCTTCGTCGGGATACATGAACAGCTCGAATTCGTTCCATGTCACTTCGCATTGCTCCATCCAGAATGGCGAAATCCTGACCTTGTGCGCCGGGCCTTCGTCCGGCTTGCGGCCCGGTTCCGTGTCCGGGCTGCCCATGGTGAACTCGCCGCCGCGAATCGGCACCATGGCAAATTTCACCGGCGAGCCGGGAATGTCATTCGTGTAAGGCTTCATCTGCGCTTCGCTCGTCACGTCCAGCCGCGACATAATCAGTTTGTGGATGTTCGCCACGACTTCCGTTTCATCACCGGTGGGAGCAGCCTCCTGTTTGCGGGCGATCAACGGCGGGATTCCCTCCGGCCACCCGGCGCCCTGCTCAATCCAGCGCCGCAACAGGTCCGTCTCCTCTTTTTTTAGCGGATCGCCTTTCGGCGGCATGTGCTTGTCGTCGTCCGCCGGCGCAATCGTGCTGGTGTAAAGCGGACTTTGATCGGGTTTGCCGGGAACGAGGGCGGTGCCGTTATCCCCGCCTTTCAAAGCCCCTTCCTTCGTGTCGAGGCGAAGCGCGCCCTTCGGCTTTTCGGGGCCGTGACAGCGGATGCAGTTGAACTCAAGGATGGGCCTGATCTGTTGGTCAAAATCAACCTTGTCGGCGGCCAGCAGTGGCGAAACCGGGTTGGCCACCAGCGCTGCCGCGATCAATGTGAGGTGTCGTTTCATGCTTTCTTAGCTGTGCGGGCGCTACTGTTGACGTTGCCGGTTTTCTTGTCAATCTGTTGACGCACCATGCCGGAGAGAAAATTCAAAGTAATCCCCCTGGCGCTGGGCGCCGCGCTACTCACGGTGCTCGGCCTGATCGCTTACGCGCTTTTCGAACTTAACCGGCCGGTTCCCCGTCCGCCCCTGCCCAACCCGAATGGTTATGACGATTTTGTTAAGGCAGGCCAGAGCCTGATCGGTGACCCAGGCAACTATGGCACGATGACACAAGAGGAACTGCGTTCGCTTGTTGCAACGAATGCCGCTACTCTGTCTCTCCTCCGGCAGGGATTGACACGGCGCTGTCGCATTGCGCTCGGCTTCTCCACTAGTTACCTGAGCATCCGGAGGCCCGAGTTAATGACCACCAAGAAACTCGCCCAATTGCTTGTCGCGGACGGCCGGTTGGCGGAATTTGGACACCGCACTAATGACGCAGCAAAAATGTATCTGCAAGCGATCCGCTTCGGCAACGAAGCTGTTCGCGGAGGGGTGATGATAGACCTACTCGTTGGGTCCGCTTGTGAAGCGATCGGTGTTACTTCTCTACATAAAGTGGTGAATGACCTCGATGCGCAAAGCTGCTTTGCCGCAATCGAATCACTGCAAGAAATCCAAGGCAACAGAGAAACGCTTGCCGATGTTCTGCTCCACGAGCGGGAATGGATGCGACGCAACTCGACTTTGCGTGAACGGCTCCAATCTTTGATTCCCATTCCGTCGCTCAATCCGGTAAAACGCGTGGAGCAAGGGTTTGCCACCACCGTGCGGGCTCGCGAATTCAAACTTGATCAACTTATGTTCCAACTGGCGAGTCGGGCCTACGAAATCGAAGTCGGCCAGCGTCCCAAAACGCTGACGGATTTAGTTCCAAAATATCTAAAGACCGTGCCAGTTGCGCCGAAAACCGGAACAAATGATCCGGCTCTCACTTGGCGGCTATTTAGTAGCCCGATTGATAATCGGCAATGAGATTGAAATTATGCCCAACTTCCAAACAGCACAACTTTCCGAACTCCCGGCCGAACGTTGCCCCTGCGGTTTCACCCGGCGGGCATTCGCCGATTCGACCGCGAACGTTGCGAGCCTTCATCTGGTGGAGATCGAAGCCGACTCCCAAACGCATTACCACAAGACAATGACCGAGATTTACCTCGTGCTCGAGGGCGAAGGCGAGATGGAGTTGGACGGACAACTGATTCCGGTGAAGCCGATGACGGCCATTTACATCAAGCCCGGCTGCCGGCACCGCGCCATCGGCCGGCTCAAAATCTTGAACATCCCCGTTCCTGCATTCGACCCCAACGACGAATGGTTTGATTGAGAGCGGCCCGCATGAGAATCCAAGACCGGTCGCGCCCGCCGCTGCCAAACCTCCCCGTCACGGACTGATCAACCGATAAAACTTCGCCGAACCGCTGATCGTCTCGGTGAATTGATTGTTCGATGTGGCGATGTCCGTCCATGATGCGGTGTTCAGATCGGTCTTTGATTGCAGCCGGTAGCCGGTCACCTGTGCCGGCCAGGAAATCACCACCGAGTTGCTCGACGGTTGAATCGTCAGCGCCGGTCCGGTCGGCGCTCCGGCCTGAACCAGCCGGAAGAACATGTTCGCCGCCGTGATCTGCAGCGTAACGTGGTTCGTGTTGACGGTGTTGATCGCCACATCCGTCCAGTTCGGTGAAGAGAGGTTCGTTGTCATCTGCAACTGATAGCCCGTCACCGGCCACGAGATGTCAATCGTCCCGCCCGTGTTGGTAAGGGTCATGGTCGGCCCGCCGCCGGTTGAAGCGCTGACCGTGATATTCACCGGACTGGACGTGCTCACGCCGCCGCGATTGTCCGTTGCCTGCGCCGTCAACGAATAACTCCCCGCAACCACGTTGTTCCAGGTAAAACTGAACACGCTGTTGCTGGCGTTGGTGGCCGTTCCCAGGAGCGTGGAACCGGCGAAAAAATCCACATGCGCCACCGCACCGTCGCTGTCCGCGGCGGCGGCGGCGATGGTGATGCTGGCGGGCTCGGTGAAGGTCGCTCCATTCGTCGGACCCGTGATGTTCACCGTGGGCGGCGCGTTCGGTGGCAATCCAACTCCGCCCTCGGCAGTAAGATTGTCGAGAGAACCGATGACTCCTCCCGGGTCAAAAAATGACCCCCAGAACGCGTAATACCCGAACCGGTGAACGCTCGGGCCCGGCAGCGGAAGATCGGTCAACATCTCCGTTGTCTGACCGACCTGAAGGGGCGCGCCGCCGGCATTCGTTCCCTGAAAAACTTTTGCCGTGATGTGGGCGGTGGCATTGGACACGGCGGCAAGATCAGCGACGGTCGGCGTCGTAAAGGCAAGCTGGAACGACGCGAAATCGGTTGCGGAGTAGTTCGGGCCGGCGGCCGACACGGCTGAGCGGGAATCCGCCGCGGATCCGTCGGTATTGAACAAATGATTGAAGCTGAAATTCGAGTCGGCGTTCGTTGCGGAAAAATCAATCACCGAAATGGTGAAGGACGTTTCGGAGAGAAACGAAGGGTCGATGGGAGTTACGTGGAACGCGATTCCGTTGCTGGAGGCCAGGTTCAACCATCCCATCACGCCGCCACAGTTTGGATAATTATCGGCGTCCGGCCGAAAATCGGAAGTAACCGTATAAACACCGCTGGTCGGAGCCAGGTCCGCTGCGTACCAGGCGGACCGCACGGCGAATGTGCCGGTGTCGCCGATTTGGGAGGCGCTCAGAACCGAGTTTGAAACCACGTCGAGAACCACCACCGCGTTGTCCGGGCTGTCATTGAACGCGTTGACAAGCTGAACCAGATTATTCGTCGAACTTCCGTCATTCACCGTGGCCGACGAGGAAGAGAAGGGCAGCCCGAGTGCGCACGCCAGAAACAATCCGAACTTTGAGGGCGAATTCATGGATGACAGGTTTTGGTTCGTTTCACGCCGGATGAAACTCATTCCTTCGCGTTTGATCCGTGGACGCACGAAGCTATTGAGGGTGCAGTTCAACGTCAAGTTTTCTGTCGTCACCCCGGCAAAACCGTCCGTCACGACGCGCAGAATCGTTCAAACGCGCCCCCGAACAATTCTCCGACATCGCGTTCGATGTCAGCCGTCGTCGGCTCCCAGCCCACGCGCCGGAGATCGGCGTATTTGTCCGCCAGAACGCGCGCAAGGATCTCCCGAAAATGACTCCACTTGTAAACGAGCTGGTCGAGCACGCGGGCGTCGGACTGCTGCGGCGTGACACTGAGCCCGATCAGTTCGAGGCGCATGCGCGTCATTTCCTCGGCGACCGACGGCACGTTGGTGAACCACCAGCAGCCGAACACGTGCAGGTTTCGGAACTTGCGCGCCAGCACGCACAACTCGTGCTGGTTCTCCCGCGAGAGCACGGTGGCGAGGAATTTGTTCTCGGGAAATCAGGCGCAGAGGTTTTGCAAGGCCTGCAGATTGCTCCGGCCCACGCCGTCGCCCGCCAGCCGCAGTTGCGGGTTGACGCCGCGCTTCACGCCCAGCATCAGCGCGAACGGCAGGCCGGACTCGCGGCAATGGGGCAGCACGGCCTTCTCCAGCAACCGGGCGCAATCGGTTTGTTCAGGGAAATCGAAATCCGGCGGCAGCGAAACCATCAGATACTTCGCGCTGATTCGCTTCGTCCAATCCGCCAGAAAACGGCGGACTTCACCGATCACCTGGCCGGACAACTCGGCGCCAGCGTGGTAGCCCCACGCCGCCAGGCGCGGGGCGGCACGCGGCCAGTCCAGCAGCAGCGGATCAATGCGCAGGGCGCCGACAAAGCGCTCGTCCCGTCGAAATCTATTCTGCCATACCGGCCGCTCCAGATCGTCGAACGGCGAATTGGTCATGCAGATTTTTTCCACGTTCGCCGATTCAAGGCAGCGGGTGACGTGCTTCTCCAGGTTTTGTCCGGCGAACCAGCGGCGCAGCGCGCTCAGATCCCTCTTCCGCACGTCGAGCCCGAGCAAGTTGAGCGTCGTCAGCACGCCGCGGCACGCCTCGGAAACCGGCGAGTGCCGGATGAACAGCGTGCTCCAGATCAAATCCGCCTGCCGTGTTTTTGAAAGCGACCAGAATTGCTCGCTGGGAATTTCAAGGCGCCGGAATGCCTCGGCCACGAGGTAATGATACGTCAGCAGGTCATCGATTCCCCACAGTAAAAGATACTTGAACGCGGGATCATACAGGTGCGTGTGAATATCGAATACCGGCGTCGCCGCGACGATTCTTTCGACGCGCTTCGCCAGCGCGCGCCGTTCCGGTTCCGTTATTGTTCCCGTCATTGCCATAAATGATTTCCGGCGCGCCGATAAACTGCCGTTTGCCCGCGAATGCTCAACCGATTTTGCGCAGCGACGCCCTCGCTCGCCTGACCCAGACGCGTTCGCGCTTCCTCTGAAATGCCGGCGCGTGCGCGTCGTCCGAAACGACTTCCCGCAATTCCACCCGGGCAAGCTCCGCCTCCTGCTTCTGCAGGTAAAGCTCCGACAATTGCACCCGTGCCCGGGCATACGAATGGTCCTCCAGGACTTTTTTCCAGGTGGCGATCGCGGCGTCCGTCTCGCCCAGCGCGGTTTGCGTTTCGGCGAGGGCCATCAACGAATAACCGTAGTCGTGCTTTGGGTTTTCCGCGCAAACCTTTTCCAGCAGCGGACGCGCCTCGCCGGGATTCTTTTTTCGCAGCAGGCACTGGCCCAGGTGCGACCGCGTGTCAATGTCCTCGGCGTCGCGTTCCAGTGCGGCGCGATAACACGCCTCGGCGAGGTCGAGTTTGCCTTGTTGAAAATAAACGTCCCCGAGCTGCGAATGGTGATGGGCCTTGTCCAGGTGATGAATCTGCGCCTCGAGCTCCTTGATGCGGCGGCGGTCATGAGCGCCCGGCAGTTCAAAACCTCGTGTTGCGGACGGCGCCGCGCGATAGACGAAAAAAAAATAAAGCAGCGCGCTCACGCCCCAGCCAAAGAAGATGAAGATCGCCCAGATCCATTCCTCGCGCCTCGCCGCGTCGATAAACATCCAGACCTGGAACGCGGTCATCACCAGGACCGCGGGATTGGTGAGCAGGAACTCCCAGTTGGCCACGTCGGAAATCAGCGAAGCGAAGAAGCAGGGTATCGCGTGCGCCGCGGTGAGCATGTCGGCAAAATTACGCAGCCGGATTGCGCTTGCCAACAAAGTTTTTGCCGATGACTCACAATGCGTTGGCATCGCTCCGTTTTCGTGGTATGGACGGTGCGTGAAGCAATTCTTCGCGCCCAATCTGGATGGCAAGGGCCGGCTGGTTCGCGCCTTGTACGGCGGGGTGATGATCGCCGCGGCATGGTATTTGAACCGGACGGGTCATCCATGGTTTGCCGGCGGGGCGGTCCTGGCCGGCGGGTTTGCGTGGATCGAGGCCGCGCGCGGCTGGTGCGTCGCCCGCGCCTGTGGCATCAAGACCCGCTGGTAATTCCCGCAATGCGCGGCGTGAAAAGCACTCCCTCCCGCACGCGCCCGGCCATTCTCCGCCGCGCCTACACGATCATGCGCGGACGTTTCGGCCATCAGCGATGGTGGCCCGGCGACACTCCGTTCGAGGTCTGCGTCGGGGCGGTCCTGACGCAAAACACGAATTGGTCCAACGTCGAACGCGCCATCACAAACCTGAAAGCCGCCGGCGTGATGGAACCGAATAAACTTTTCGCGCTGCCGGAAAAGAAACTCGCCCGGCTGATCCGGCCCGCCGGTTACTTCAATGTCAAGGCGCGGCGGCTCCGCTCATTCCTCCATGTGCTGGTCGGAGAATTCGCCGGCGATTTGCACAAGCTCTTTTCCGGCGAAACAAAGGAAGTGCGCGAACGTCTGCTG
>DATNDF010000293.1 GCA_035607015.1 Candidatus Angelobacter sp.
CGGCTGATGGGGATCGGGATTAGCGTCTTTTGGCCGGTCATGACTTGGTCCGCGAAAAAACCGGCATTGATAAGCCCCGACTTTCAGGCGGCGGCGCACTTGCGGTCGTTGGTGTTGAGCGCGGGTGAAACGTGCAGTCCGTCCTTGTACTCTTTTTTGCAATTCGTTATTCGCATCACGGGGATAAGTGCAGTCTGCGTCTTACGTCGCACAGGCTAACGGTCTGATACCATCGCGGCCAATTATGCAGTCTCGGTTAAGGGCCGACCTCGATCCAGCCCACGCCGTATGGTTCGAGCCGAGTTTCGATTGGCCGTAGTTCCAGTTCCGAAACGTCCCCGTGGCGGATGACCTCGAGATTGTTCACTGGCAAGTCTGCGTTCAACTTCATCAAACGGAACTCGCCGTGCTCGCGACGGGGAAATCGAACGGCCACTTCGGCCGCTTCGTTTTTGCCCGACGATGGAAAATTCCAGAACACGACGTGACACCAGCCCCCATTTCGCGCGGCCAGGGCCTTCACTTCCACGGTCGTCCCGCTCACCTGCAGCTTTTGCCCTTTGATCAAGGCAAGCAATCGGAACGCGTAGTAGGCCGGCCGCACACGGCCCTGATTGTCCCAGAGTCCGTCGTACTGCGGCATGATATTCCACCAGTGCGCCATGAAATCGACCCCTTTCCCGGACATCCAGAGCGAATACTTTGAGCGGTCCACAAAAACATCCCGGATGTGGTAGTAGGCCGAGCGGGTGAGACCCTCTTCGTAAAAGCCCCGCGTCGTCTCAAGCACAAACGCCGGTTGGAAAGCCGCAGTCAGCACGGGATTGCCCAACGACATGTTCCATTCGTCCAAAATGGTTTCCGTTGCGGCCAGGCGAGGATATTTGCCGAGCTTCCCCTTCACTTCTTCAATGCTCCCGCGAAACTGTCGCGGGTCGTTGCTGTAGATGTGCCAGGAGAAAAAATGGAGCGGCGCGTCGCCTTTGCCGCAGTGTTCAATCAGCGCGTCGCCCAATCGACTCCGATATCCAGCCAGCGCCGGGCCGCCCACTTTCGCCTCGGGGTCGGCCCGGAGAATGGCACTGGCCGTGTGCCGGTAGTAAGTAAAGTAATCTTCCGGCTTGAACCGGTATGGACAACCGCCGTCCTCGCCAATGTCCGGCTCATTACTCACCTCCCAATACTCTATACCGTATCGGCGGCGCTGATTACAGTGCCTGAACAGCTCGAAAATCAGCTTCTCCCATTCCAGGTAATCGTTCGGATGCACGATGTCCTGGTCGATTTTCGGAAACAGCGAGTGCGGCTTGAAACACAGACACAGGAGCGGCTTCGCGCCGGTGGCCAGGACGGCTTCGATGCTCTTGTCCAGAGTGCCCCAATGATAGCGGCCCCGTTTTGGATAAAGGTCGAAGTACTCCTGACCAAACAGCCGGATCGTTTGCGGCTGGAGCTCGGCGATCTGATCAGTGTGCGGGCCGATCATCGGTTTGTCTGAAAGGCCGCCCTGCCCGAGCGCATATCGGGTCAAATCGATGTCGCCGATGGTTTGTGTGGCATCGACCGCCAGTTCCACCGTCGCCGCAAGGACGGGCCGGCCGAGCAAGAGAAACACACAACCCAATGCGGAGAGCGTCGCACGCGGGAATCGGGCGGAGTTCATAATCGGATTGGCGGGTCAGCTGGCAACCAGATCAAGAGAAGATTCGTGGCGGCGGCCTTCGTTACGGTTTCACTGCGCCGCGCTCGCAGATCTCACGCACGATGGCCGCGTTCTCGCCTACCTGATCACTTATCTGGTTATACATGCCAACGATTAGCGCGTCCGTCGGCTTCACGCTGCCCAAGGCGATTTCCAGGCACTGGCGCACTTGCGCCGGATTCTCGATCCGCCGTCCCGCCGCCAGGACCTTGTAGGCGAGGCAGGTTTTCCGCGTTTTCTGGATCACGTTGAACATGCGCGGCGGGTCGCTGGACAGATAAATTTCGCCCACCGGCAGTTCACCTCCGAGCAGTTTCTTGAACTCTTCGCGCGGACGGGTCAGATAATAGAGGCAGCACATGAAGTAATCGACATCCCAACCCTTCTCCTCCGCCAGTTCGATGAGGACCGGATTGTGCGCAGACAACCCCACCAGCACACCCGCCTGGCGAATGCGCTTGAGCAAATCCGCGAGCGTCGAAAGCTTGTTTTGCCGATGCAGCCGTTCGGAGAGCGAACCGTGCGGCGCGATACCAACGGGCTTGCGCCTGGCCGCGTCCTCAATCAGGTGCGGTTTCTCGTCCCAATCGGGTTTGCCGAGACAGAGCCAGTGCATTTTGCCTCCGGCGCCGCGGTAACGATCCAGGTCGGAGAGCGTGCGCCCGGCATAGCTGTTTTGCCAGGTGTTGATCCCCCTGGCCTCGGCGTGCTTGAGCAATTCAACGACGCGCTCCGGCGTGTGCCAGGCCGTCTGATATTCGCTGAGGATTCTGTTGAAGTGCGAATAGCCGTAAATTGGATTACCGCCGATGATGAGCCGTGTCACTTCGTGCCGGCCAAGCCTGATCGTTGGCAACAACGGATCGCTCGGCGCGGATGCCCCCGAAGCCGGAAGCGCCGCCCACACCGAAGCGCCCGCCGTAAGCCCCGCAGCCTGTTGGAGAAACTCCCTTCGACTTTTCTGCGACGCGCCCGGTTCAAACGAACCGGCTTCTTCGTTTTCGCTCATAAGCGCCTTTCCCTCACAGAAGGGATAGGTCCGCAAGCTCCTGACGGTTGCGAGGCTTTCACGTTCCGACCCGCGGCAGAATTCCATTCTGGAAAACACTACGCCACGACTTCCATGACCGGATTCCCTTCTGAGATGAGCACAGGCCGGTTTCCTGGCGCGTGGACTTCCGAGTGCGGGTCAATTCCCAGCAGATAGTAGATCGTCGCGGCCAGGTCCTCGGGGCGGACAGGATCTTTGGTCGGATGAGCGGCGGTTTTGTCGGATTCTCCGTGAACAAAACCGCGCTTCACCCCGCCGCCCGCGAGCAACACCGTGTAGCAATCCGGCCAATGATCGCGGCTCGCCTTTTCGTTGATCTTCGGCGTGCGACCGAATTCGCCCATCCACACCACCAGGGTGGTGTCGAGCAGCCCGCGCTGGTCGAGCTCCTCCAGAAGCGTCGGCAGCGTCTGGTCCGTCATGGGCAGGTGATATTTCTCCAGCACGGGAAACATTTTTTTGTCGTTGTTGCCATGGGTGTCCCAGCCGCTGCCCACGTCCCCACCGATGTTCGCCGAGAAATAAGCCGTGACAAATTTCGTTCCCGCTTCGACGAGGCGCCGCGCCAGGAGGCAGCTTTGGCCGTAAGTCGTGCGCCCGTAGCTGTCGCGCACCTTGTCCGTTTCGGTGGACAGGTTGAAGGCTTCGCGCAGCGTTGGTGAATCGAGCATCGCCAGCGCCTTTTCGTAGTAGGCATCCAGGCCCCGCGCCTGGGCCGACTGTTCGAGCAGACTCGATTGTCTGTCGATCACCTTTTGGATCGAGCGCCGGTGCATCAGGCGTTCGTAACTCACGTTCGCCGGCAGATTCAGTTCCGGCAGTTTGAAATCGGGCCTGTTCGGGTCTCGTGTGATAAGCAATGGATCGTGCATCTTGCCCAAAAAGCTCGCCCCTTGTCCCGGTGTGATCGTGCCGTCGCCGATGACCCACGGCATCGCCACGAAGGTCGGCATCGCACCGCCCACCGGCGCAAGATCATCGACCACCGACCCGTAAGCGGGAAACAACTCCGGCGAATCGCGCAACGTGATGTCGTCCACCGGCGGCGCATGACCGGTGAGCGCGTAGTACGACGCCGGGTTGTGGTTGTGTACGTTGTGGTGCATTGACCGGATGAGCGTGACCTTGTCCATCACGCGGGCCAACCGCGGCAAGTGTTCACTGATCTGGATGCCGTCGGCCTTCGACGAAACCGGTCTGTGCAAGCCCCGTACGGCTTCGGGCGCGTCCGGCTTCATATCAAACATGTCGATGTGACTCGGCCCGCCGAACTGATAGAGGAAAATCACGGACCTGGCGCGCGCGCGCGGGCCCGTCTTGAGGGACTGAAGTGCTTCGGCCTGGAGCAATTTCGGCAGGCTCAATCCCAGCAATCCGAGACCGCCCACCTTGAGCGCGTGCCGGCGCGAAAAGCGCGTTGAGTGAAATCCTGCGCAGGCAAAAGAGTGTTGCGACGGACTCATGACGGCTTCAGTGTCGTATCATACTCAAGGGCGTCTTGCGCGCAAAACCTAAATCAGAAGAAATCCAAAGCTCATGCTCCAAACCATCCGGTGAACGTCACGGTGGCCACGCCTGAAATTCATTCCCGAAAGACAAAATCCTTCGAGTTGAGCAGGGCCCACAAAATGTCTTCCAATTCCAGTCGGCGGTCGCTGGCCGCTTCGAGCGTGGGAAGAAGGTTATTCAATTCAGACTGCGTTGGCGGCCGGGTAAGGGCGGTCCAGAAAAGTTCTTCGACGATTTCCTTGTCGGATTTGTCAGAAGCCACGAGACGGCGGATACGATTCTCTTTTTCGGCGAGAAGCTCGCTGATCGTTGGGCCGCTGATCATCTGGAAGGCCTGGGCCATGTTGCACTCACACGAGCGCTCGGTGTCAGTGGTCAACAGCCGCGGCGGTTTGCCGAACAATTCAAGGAACTGGTCCAACGGATGCGCCCGGCGTTTCCCTTTGCTTTCCGGGCGCACGCCCGGCAGCTGCGCCGCGCGCATTCCCGCCGGATAACCGGCGAATTTGAGCGGCACGTCCGTCACTTCGCTTTCGCAATCGAGCAATTGTTCCGCCCCCAAACGCCTCACCAGCGCGTGTGAAAAATGGATTTCATCCCCTTCGTCGGTCTCGTTCGGTACGGACGACAGTTGATACGTTCGCGAGTTCATAATAAGACGTATCAGGTAGCGCGCGTCGAATTTGTGCCTCACCAAATCCCGCGCCAGCGCATCGAGCAATTCGGGATGCGACGCTGGGTTGGTGGCTCGAAAGTCGTCGGGCGGATCCACCAGGCCACGACCCATCAGATGATACCAGATGCGGTTGGCCTGTACGCGCGCAAACAATGCGTTGGACGGGCGGGTAAGCCAGTCCGCCAACGCCTCCAGATCCGCTCCGTCGTTGGCGCTTTCAGTCCCGGCGGCCCCGA
>DATNDF010000294.1 GCA_035607015.1 Candidatus Angelobacter sp.
CTGCAACGGCCGCGGGTTCATCCAGCAGATTTTCGCGTGCAGATCCGCGCTCATCCCCGGCAGGTTATCCAGGCCGATGATCGCGTCGCCGCGACTGATGTCGAGATCGTGTTCGAGCACGAGTGTGACGGATTGCGGACAAAACGCCTCCTGCAACGGGCCGTCGTAAGTCCAGATTTCCTTCACGGTGCTCTTCCAGCCGCCGGGGAGCACCATCACTTTCTGCCCGACCTTCACAATGCCGCCCGCGATCTGGCCGCTGAGGCCACGAAAATCGTGGAGCTTTGGATCGCGAGGATTGTTCGGGCGGTTCACCCACTGCACCGGGAGGCGAAGCGCGCTCAGGTTCCAGTCGCTCGCGATGTGGACGGTTTCGAGATGGCCCAGCAGCGTCGGTCCTTCGTACCAGGGTGTGTGTTTTGAACGGTCCACCACGTTGTCGCCATTGAGCGCGCTGATGGGTATAAATTTCACGTCCTTGAAGACGTCGAGTTTCGGCAGGAAATCCTCGATGGCGTCGCGAATTTCGAGAAAGCGATCCTCGTTCCAGTCCACGAGGTCCATCTTGTTTGCCGCGATGACGAGGTGCGGAATGCCGAGCAACGCCGCCAGATACGTGTGCCTGCGCGTCTGCTCGATGACACCCAGCCGCGCGTCCACCAGCACAATGGAAAGGTTCGCCGTGCTCGCGCCCGTCACCATGTTGCGCGTGTACTGCACGTGCCCTGGAGTGTCGGCGACGATGAACTTCCGGCGCGGCGTGGCGAAGTAACGGTAAGCGACATCAATCGTGATGCCCTGCTCGCGTTCGGCGCGCAGGCCGTCGGTGAGGTTGGCCAGATTGATGGCGCCGCCGCCTGTGATGTCCGCGGAACGTTCCAGTGCCTCCAGCTGGTCCTCCATCAGATTCTTCGAGTCATAAAGGAGCCGGCCGATGAGCGTGGACTTGCCGTCGTCCACCGAGCCGCAGGTGTTGAAACGGAGGATTTCGATCGGATGATGCGTTGGCATGTGCGTGTTCAGAGCGTTTTGGAACGAAGGTTATACGGGCGAAACGCGCCCAAACTTCACGACTAATTCATCGAATTTTTCCAGCGCGCCAGGACGGAATTCGCTAAAATCATTTCGACGTAAGACACCCCGAATTTGTCGCGAGCCGACCCATTTCAGATTGTGTTCAAGCACTGCACGCAACTGACGCAATCCAACCTCTGAAGCGCCTTTTAATTCGAAGACAGCCTCTTTGAGGAACTCCACGTAATTGTCCAACACTAGGTGGTCCTTATCATGCGGAAACCTTACCGTGTCTAAATCAAGCTTACGGAAATCGACCCAGTGAAGCTCCGCTCCCGAAAAATCAACGTCTTCCATTGTGTTGGGTGGGAAGGCTTCTCCTCGGAAAGCGTGCGCGTTAAACGTTACTTCGTTGAGTATCCCGCGAAACGTGCAGCGAATGAACTGGCTACCACCAAAAGCTACCTTGTCCAGTCGCGTGCGATCGAAGAGGCAATCTGTAAAGGCTCCGTTACCGCTGGCGATACCACGCATGTCCGGTTGCGAAAAATCGACTCGTTCAAAATGATTCAATTTGCCTTTATCCACTCCTCCAATCGCAGCATTTCTAAGATTGGTTTTGTGGAACGTGCAATTGATAAAATGGCTTCCCCAGGATCGAAAATCTGAGAGAGCCGCCTCATCAAATTTACATCCGATAAATTCGCAGTCGAATGCGCGCAAATGAGGCTTGGCTTGCCTCGAAAAATCAGCGCCTCCGAAGCTCTGATTCCGGAATTCCGTCGTTTCAAGTTTAACGACCTTGATGCGTCTAAGCAGCGAAGACATAGCTTTAGAAATAGCCTTGTTTCTTCCGATCCTCCATCGCCGCTTCGCTGGTCTTGTCGTCGGCGCGGGAGCCGCGCTCGGTTACGCGTGCGGCGGCAATTTCCGCGATGATGTCGTCCACGCTGTCGGCGGGGCTCTCGACCATGCCGGTGCTGATGATGTCGCCAATGGTGCGGACGCGCACCACAAGTTCTTTCATCTGGTCTTTCGGTTTCAAAGGCAGCAGGTCGGTGACAGGCAGCCACTGACCGTTGCGGCGAACACATTTTCGTTTGTGACTGAAATAAATGCTCGGTACTTCGAGCTTCTCACGCTTGATGTATTCCCACACATCCAGCTCGGTCCAGTTACTGAGCGGGAAGACACGCATGTGTTCGCCCTGGTTCACGCGCGCGTTGTAGAGGTTCCAGATTTCCGGGCGTTGGTTTTTCGGATCCCACTGACCAAAACTGTCACGGAAGCTGAAGAAGCGTTCCTTGGCGCGGGCTTTTTCCTCGTCGCGCCGCGCGCCTCCTATGGCGCAGTCGAAATGAAATTCCTCGATGGCCGCAAGCAGCGTGGGAATCTGAAGGCGATTGCGACTGACTTCACCGGGTGTAGCGACGGCGATACCCCTGGCGATGGCGTCCTCGACTTTTCGGACGATGAGTTTTGCTCCGAGCTGCTGCGCGCGCCGGTCGCGAAATTCGTTCAACTCGGGGAAGTGGTGGCCGGTGTCCACGTTAAGCAGCGGCATTGGAATTTCTGAAGGCCGAAACGCTTTTTCCGCAAGGCGCAGCAGGCAGATGGAATCCTTGCCACCGGAGAAGAGCAGGGCCGGGCGGCCGAACTCGGCGGCAACCTCGCGCATTACGTAAATTGCCTCGGTTTCCAGATACTGAAGGTGGTCGAGATGATAAGAACTCATTTTTCAGGAGTCACCAGCCAAACGTGCGGAATGTTTTCCCCATCCGTGATTCATCGGTACGAATCAAACGCTGGCGACAGCCTTTCCACCCCATTCGGCGTGAAGGCCACATTCGCGCTTTTCGTCGGCCTTTGCCGGATCGAAATAGTCCCACTCATTCGGCAGACTGTGTTTTGTGAGATAAGCCTCCATTTCGGCATCGGACCAATGGAAGACCGGGCTGACTTTGGTTGCACCAAAGTTCCGGTCCTCGGAGACGATGTCGAGACCGGCGCGATTCGGGTTTTGCACTTTGCGGAGCGCGGTGATCCAGACGACGGGCGCGAGTTCTTTCATGCCGCGTTGGAACGGCTCCAGTTTCATCACAGCGCTGAAGGCTTTGATGCGTTCCTCGTTGTCCGGTGTCGGATCGGGCATCCCGCCATGGACGGCATCGTAGTGCGCGGCGGTCAGCCGGGGCAGGTAGGGCCGGAGGTTCAGCTTGAGCAGCCGCTTGAGTTCCTCCGCGTGTTTGTAGGTCGCAGGCCGGTTGTAGCCGTGGTCCACCCACAGCACGGGGATGTCCGGTTGCGCCTGGACGCAAAGATGAAGGATGACGGCTTCGTACGGGCGAAAATTTGTTGAGACGATGGCGCGCCCTTTCGCCCGAGCGACGGCCCATTTCACGGTGTCGAGGGCCGGCTGGTTGCGCAACCCGATGTTCGCTTTGATAATTTGATCGGCGGTCATGTTGGAACCGGTGGAAAATGATGGCGCACGGGCCGGATTCGACACCTTCGCGTCTTGGCGGTTAATCATCAGTTCGCAGCGGTGGCGTTCCCTTCCAAAAAAACCCGATCACACCAGTCGCCAAAGCGCTCGTTCGCGTTCCGCTCCTGCGCGTACCGCGTCAACACGGGCCGCAGATCATTCTCGATTTCCGAATCCTTGACCACGTCTTTCCACAAACGGTTGAGCCGCGTGCCAGCGGTGTTGCCTCCGAGCCACACCTGGTAACGGCCCGGTGATTTGCCGACGAACGCGATTTCCGCCATGTAGGGACGCGCGCAACCGTTCGGGCAGCCGGTCGAACGAATGATGATTTCCTCACCGGCCAGTCCGGCCTCGGCGCAGAGCTTTTCGATGCGTTCAATCAAATCTGGCAGCATCCGTTCCGACTCGGCGAGCGCCAGTCCGCAGGTCGGCAGCGCCGGACAGGCGAGCGCCGCGGCTTGCAACACCGTCGCCTGGTTTTCCGTCTTCACGCCGTGCCCGGTGAGCAGCGCATTGACCCCGGCTTTGTCGGATTCAAAGACGTTCGCGAGAATGAGGTTTTGGTTCGTCGTCAGGCGGAATTCAACGCCCGGAAATCCGCCCGCGACCTCGCGCAGCGCGGTTTTCAGCCGGTGGCCAGTGGCGTCTTTGACGCGACCGGTCTGGACGAACAGGGTGAGGAACCAGCGCCCGTCAGTTTGTTTGTGCCATCCGTAAAGGTCGCCCATCGTGGTGAATTGATAGGGGCGGGCGGGCGCGAATTTGAAGCCGGCACGGGTCTCGATCTCCGTGCGCGTCCAATCCGCGCCACGTTCGGCGACGACGTACTTAAG
>DATNDF010000295.1 GCA_035607015.1 Candidatus Angelobacter sp.
TGGCGCACAAGAGGGACTAAAAGGTGGGCCGCGCGGGAACTTGAAAATCGCGCGCCCCGCCGGATCCGCTGATCACGCCAAGGAGCAGTGCACCGCAGTCGCGACGGATGAAGACTCGGGAAGGGGTCGGCGTTGAACTGAGATCAAACGAAACAAGGTTCCGGCAATGGGGATTTGAAAGCAAGCCTATGCTGGACAGTACGCGAGGCCAATGAACGCGGGCATCCGCTCCCTGGAGGAGAGATTTCTCAATCGAAAGGAGGACGTTGGACGTTGCGTAAAGCCGGTTCAACGTTGCGCGAGCGGCTGCGCCCTCCGGTCGAGATCGAGATTCAACTCGAGCACATTGACTCTCGCTTCGCCGAGCATTCCGAAAGTCCGCCCCTGGATGTGCTTTTCTACCGCTGCCCGGACCGTGCTCTCCGGCAAAAGGCGGGCGGTGGCAACCGTATGCACCTGGTAAAGCGCGGCGGCCGGCGAGATGTCGGGATCGAGTCCGGAGGCGGACGTCGTTACAAGCTCGATCGGCACTTCGCGCCCGGGGTTCTGTTTCTGGTACTCCGCAATCGCACCGCGGATGCGATCCACAAGCGCAGCATTCGACTGCGCGAGGTTTGATCCGCCGGAGTTTGCCGCGTCGTATCCATTGCCGGCCGCCGATGGCCTGCCGTGAAAGTATCGTGGGCTGGCGAAGTTCTGGCCAATGAGCGCGGAGCCAATCACGTCGCTGTTGGGCGCAATCAGTTGCCCATTCGCCTTGTTGCGCATGGTCAACTGCGCGATCCCGGTGACCGCAAGCGGGTAGACGATTCCAAGCAGGACCGCCGTCACCAGCGTAAAGCGCAACGCAATCCAGAGGGTGTTTCGCATGCGGAGTCCTTTCCTACACCAGGTGCAGGCCGTTTAAAGCCAAATCGATGAGCTTGATTCCGAGGAAGGGCACGATGATTCCGCCCATTCCGTAGACGATCAGGTTGCGTCGCAGCATGGCCTCCGCAGACATGGGCTCGTAGTGGACGCCGCGCAGGGCCAGCGGAATCAGCGCGATGATGATCAGGGCGTTGAAGATCACGGCCGACAGAATGGCCGACTGCGGCGTGCCGAGATGCATGACGTTGAGCACCTGAAATGCCGGGAATACTCCCAGAAACATGGCCGGAATAATCGCAAAATATTTCGCCACGTCATTGGCGATCGAGAACGTGGTCAGCGCGCCGCGCGTCATCAGAAGCTGTTTGCCGATTTCGACGATTTCAATCAGCTTCGTGGGGTTGGAATCGAGATCCACCATATTGCCGGCCTCTTTCGCCGCCTGTGTCCCGCTGTTCATGGCTACGCCCACGTCGGCCTGCGCCAATGCCGGAGCGTCGTTGGTGCCGTCTCCGGTCATCGCCACCAGCTTGCCTTTCGCCTGTTCTCGCTTGATGAGATCCATCTTGTCTTTCGGCTTTGCCTCGGCGAGGTAGTCGTCGACACCTGCCTCCTGGGCGATCACGGCCGCGGTCAGCGGATTGTCGCCCGTGATCATGATGCTGCGAATGCCCATGATCCGCAGTTGTGCCAGGCGCTCCTTCAGCCCGCCTTTTACCACGTCCTTCAGATACACCACTCCGAGAGCGACTTCGTTCTCGGCCACAACCAACGGAGTTCCGCCCAGACGCGCGATCTCTTTTACTTGATCTGCAACAGCGCGGGGCAGCACGGATCCGCGTGATTCCACCCATCGCGTAATTGCGTCGGCCGACCCTTTGCGGATCTGTGAACCGGGCATGTCGACCCCCGACATGCGCGTCAGCGCTGTGAACGGGACAAACTCCGCGCGGATGCTTTCGAGATCGCGCCCGCGCAGATTGTATTGCTGCTTGGCAAGCACCACGATGGAGCGGCCCTCCGGCGTTTCGTCTGCAACCGACGCCAGTTGCGCCGCGTCGGCGAGGCGCTCAGCGGTGATGCCGGGAGCCGGGAAAAACTCGGTGGCCTGACGGTTGCCGAACGTCACTGTACCGGTCTTGTCCAGCAACAGGGTGCTCACATCCCCGGCGGCTTCAACGGCGCGGCCTGACATGGCAAGTACGTTGTACCGCACCAGGCGGTCCATGCCGGCAATGCCGATTGCCGAGAGCAGCCCACCGATGGTTGTGGGAATCAGGCACACCAGCAGCGATACCAGAACGAACAGCGTCTGCGGCGCGTGCGAGTAGATGGCGAACGGCTGCAGCGTCACCACGGCAAGCAGGAACACAATGGTGAGGCCCGACAAAAGAATGCTGAGCGCGATTTCATTGGGCGTTCTCTGCCGCGTGGCGCCTTCCACCAGGGCGATCATGTGGTCGAGAAATGTTTCGCCGGGATTGGAGGTGATCCGGATCTTCAGCGAATCCGACAGCACCCGCGTGCCGCCTGTCACCGACGACCGATCGCCGCCGGCCTCGCGGATCACCGGCGCGGACTCACCCGTGATGGCGGATTCGTCCACCGATGCCACACCTTCAATGACCTCGCCGTCGCCCGGTATAAACTGGCCGGCCTCCACGCGAATCACATCGCCGGCGCGAAGATGCGCGCTCGAAACCGCCTCCACGCTGCCACCCGGGCGCAAGCGGTAGGCCATTGTCTCGCCCTTCGACTTGCGCAGAGTGTCGGCTTGCGCTTTGCCGCGCCCTTCGGCAACTGCCTCCGCGAAGTTGGCGAACAGCACCGTAAACCACAACCAGATGGTGATCTGAAGGTCGAAGCTCACAGGCCGATGATGAACTGCCTCGCTCACCAGCAGACACGTGGTCAGCACGCATCCCACTTCCACAACGAACATGACGGGGTTTTTCGCCATGGTTCGCGGATCCAACTTGCGGAACGAGCCCACTACGGCCGAGCGCAGAATCTGCGGAGTCCACAGGCTCTGGGTATGCGCCATTGCTTCTCCTCCTCAGGAAAACAGGGCTCCATGCTGCAGCAGCAAGTGCTCCAGCACCGGGCCAAGGCTTA
>DATNDF010000296.1 GCA_035607015.1 Candidatus Angelobacter sp.
AACCAAAGCGACAACAGTGCTCCTTTAGCCGGGGCGGCCTATATTTTCACCTCCGAGGACTTCCGCCCCTCTCTTGCGTTGATGCCTGACGCCGGTGGAAGTTACACTCTTGAGTGCCATGGGGTCCCTGGTCTCACTTACCGATTGCAACGTGCGCACAACGTCACCGGTCCGTCGTGGGACATCATCGACACGGGGACTGCGCCCGTGTCCGGGCTGATCGAATTTCGCGATGCGGCCCCGCCGTCAGGCCAGTCCTTTTATCGTGCCGTTCAGCCTTAACTCTTTTAACTCCAGCAACTGGAAATCGCCCGGGAGCATACCAGGACAGGTCCCGTTGCCTGTCGGGCCCGGATTGTGTCAGTTCTTTTGCTCCGGTCGTTGTCCTGGGAAATTCTCTTCGCTGCTGCCGATCCATGCGCGGGCCATTCAATAAGCACGCCTGTTGAATTAGTTTGAACCAATCGCAGGGACAAAGCATCGAATCCCCCGAATAACCCGTGGATTGAGTTGGCGTTCCTTGCCCCGCTCGACCATGAATATCGCATGACCAGGAAAGGCACATGGCTGGCCGGATTGATGGCATTGCTCGGCCTGGCGGCGGGAATCGTCATTGGGCGCACCACCCGGGGGCGCGGTCTCGTATCCCCCGCGGCTCCGCAAACTGCGGCTTTGAAAGCCGGCTCCACTGCGCGTCCACGGACGTCCGCGACGAACCGGGCTGCCTTCCGGCCGGGAGAATCCGCGTCCAGGACGTCGGTTGATCCGTCCCCGACGATTACGCTGGACGAGGCTGCCGCCGCCATTCAGACCGCGTTGGGGGAGCGGGATCCGTCCAAACGCTTCGAAGCGATCCAGAGAATTGTCGGCGGCATCCGCCTCGCGGACCTTACAAAGGCGCTCTCGCTGGCCGACAGCATTCCCGCCCGTGACTTGCGAAGTAATTTCGTCGCCGGCCTCCTCACGCGTCTGGCGGAAGGCGAGCCCGTCGCCGCGATGACCCATGCGCAGGCAATCAAAAGCGTTTCAGAGCGCAACCGGGCCATCCTGACCGTGCTGGGGGTCTGGGCGCGGCACGACGCAACGGCCGCGATCGCTTTTTACCAAGGAATGCCGGCCGGGCCGCTTCGCAATCAGGCAACATGGAATGTCGTTTCCGCGCTCGCGCAGGAAAACCCGCAAGAGGCGCTCACTTTCGTCCAGGCCCTGCCCGCCGGACCGAATCGGCAAAATCTCTACGAGACCATATTCAACCAGTGGGCCAGTGTGGATCCAGCCGCCGCCGCCGCAAAAGCGCTGGAATTCAAATCGGGATCATCGCAGCAGAATTTCTTCGGTAATATCGCCAGCCAATGGGCCGCCAAGGATCCCGCCGCCGCCATTGCGTGGACAAAAAGTCTGCCTGACGGCAACGGCAGGCGAATGGCCACGCAAAGCCTGGTTTACGGACTGGCCAATTCGGATCCGAAGATGGCCGCCGATTTCGCGTTGTCTCTGCCCGCAGGACACTCCCGCGATCAGGCCATCGGCGCGGCGGCAACGGCGTGGGCAAACCTGGATTTGCAGGACGCCGTTGCCTGGGTGCAAAAATTGCCGGATGGTCCGGCGAAGCAGGGCGCATTGAACAACGTGAGCTGGCAATGGGCGCAAACGGACCCGCAGGAAGCGGCGACTTATGCACAGACAGTGGCCACTGGAAACATACAAAACAATATTCTGGGCAACATCGCCAGTCAGTGGGCTCAAACCGACCCGCAGGCCGCCCTGAACTGGGCGTCCAGTCTTCCGGCAGGGCAGGGACGCACCAGCGCTCTGCAAAACGCACTTACCTCCTGGGTGCAGACCGACCCGTCCGCCGCCGCCGCGTACGCGTTGACGCTTGCCCCGGGTCAGGCCAGAAACCAGACCCTGGCCAGCATTGCCGGTCAGTGGGCGCAGTCGGACCCGGGATCGGCCCTCGAGTGGGTGAAAAACCTGCCCGCCGGCCCGGCTCAGCGCGACGCGGTTCGTCAGGTGCTGTATCCATTGTTGAACTCGGATCCGACGGCTGCGTTCGACCTGGTTCTCTCGTTTCCACCGGGCCAGACGCAAAACGAAATGGCCGGCCAGGTTGCGTCGCATTTGGCGAACGCCGATCTGTCCGCCGCGGTCGCGTGGGTGCAACAGTTGCCGGAGGGACGCGCGAAGGAAAGTGCGCTGCAAAACATGAGCTGGCAGTGGGCCCAGACTGATCCGCGCGGCGCGGCGGCCTACGCGCAGAACCTCCCGGCCGGAAGCGCGCGCGATAATTTCCTGAACAACGTCGCCTCGCAATGGGCGAACAATGACCCTCAATCCGCGCTCGCCTGGGCGGCTCAACTCGCGCAGGGTAATGAACGCGACCAGGTGTACCGAAACATCACTTCGGCGTGGGCACAACAGGCGCCGCGCGACGCCGCGAAATTCGTCGCCGGCCTTCCTGCCGGCGAAGGCCAGAACAGCGCGGCGCTGGCCGTGGTCAGCGCGTGGTCCTCGTCCGACCCGCAATCGGCCGCCGCGTGGGCTGCGGGGTTTCCGGAAGGCGTCTTGCGCGATGGCGCGTTCGAAGCACTGGCGCGCCAATGGTCGCAGAACGATCCAAACGGCGCCGCCGCGTGGTTGAAGTTGCTTCCGGACGGACACGCGCGTGACGCGGCGCTGAATTCGTTCGTCAACAGCACAAGCTGGCAGTACCCGGAACTGGCGGCGCAATGGGCGCCCTCCATCGGCGATGAGCAAACGCGCCTCAATCAGATGGAAAATATCGCCCGCAACTGGTTGAATGTGGACGAAAACGCCGCCCGCGCCTGGATCGCGCAATCGCCTTTGCCCGAAGAAAGGAAGAAACAGTTTCTGGGCCGTGGCCGGTGAAACAGCCTGCCAGTCCCCGCATGAAAACTCTTGTGCCGCGGGAAGGAGTCGGGAAAGGTTTGCCGTGACGCCCTATCGATCAACATGGTCCGACATTTGACCCGATTCCTTTTCTGTTTCGCGCTCCTTGCCCTGACGAATCCTGCTTGCGGTGAAGACTGGCCCGCCTGGCGCGGACCGCGCGGTGACGGAACGAGTCTGGAGACCGACGTTCCGCTTGGCTGGAGCGCGACCAGCAACATTGTCTGGAAGGCAGAAATCCCCGGCAGCGGCCACGCGTCGCCGGTCCTCTGGGGCGATCGCATATTCATTCCGACAGCATTGCCCGACGCTGAGGACCGCGTGTTGCTTTGCCTGGAACGGAAGACCGGACGCATTCTTTGGCAGAAGACGGTCGTCCATTCGCTGCTGGAAAAAAAGCACGCGCTCAACAGCTATGCCTCCAGCACGCCGGCGACGGACGGCAAACGGGTTTACGTAGCGTTCCTCGACCGTCAGGAAATGGTCGTGGCTGCGTTTGATTTTGAGGGACATCAGAAATGGCTGGTGCGCCCCGGCCCCTTCGCGAGCATGCACGGTTTCTGCAGTTCGCCAGTTTTGTTCGAGGACAAGGTCATTGTGAACGGCGACCACGACGGGGATTCCTACCTGGCGGCGCTGTCGCGCGACACCGGCCAGACCCTCTGGAAGACTCCCCGCGAACATCACACCCGAAGCTATTGCGCGCCGCTCATTCGCGAACTCGCCGGCCGGACACAGATGGTGCTGTCCGGGGACAAGTGCGTGGCAAGCTACGATCCGCGCAACGGCCGGCGGCACTGGATCATTGATGGTCCCACCGAACAATTCGTCGCTTCGCCTGTTTACAGCGGGAGAACCGGGCTGATTTACATCACGGGCGGATTCCCGGACCATCACATCCTCGCCGTCAATCCGGACGGCCACGACAACGTGACTAAAACGCATGTCGTGTGGCACGCAACCCGGGGCGCGGCATACGTGCCGTCGCCGATCATCGAGGGCGACTATTTCCTGATCGTCTCCGATTCCGGCGTGGCCCATTGCTTCGAAGCGGCAACCGGCAATTTGGCCTGGCAGGAACGGATGGGAGAGCACCATGCCTCGCTCGTTTCCGCCAACGGGCTGGTTTATTTTCTGAACGATGAAGGAATCACACACGTCGTGAAACCCGGCCCCAGATTTCAACTCGTCGCCAGAAACGAACTTGGAGAGAAGTGTTTTGCTTCGCCGGCAATCAGCGGAAGGCAGCTATTCATTCGCGGTCACGAACACCTGTTCTGCATCGGTCGCGAATAATCTCACCGGCGACGGCGCGCGGGACCGAAATAATAGCCACCGCTCAGACGCACTCCCCGCATGCGACGCTCATGGGCGGGCTGCTGGTCGCGCTTCTCATCGAGAATGACGGTATACTTGTAGTTGAAGTTCTCCAGCTTCACGCGTTCCACCTTTTGTCCGATGAACCGCTCGATGGCCTGCACATGTTTCATGTCCTCCGCCACCATCAGGGTGAAAGCGTCGCCGCTGGCCTCGGCGCGGCCGGTCCGGCCGATCCGGTGCACGTAATCTTCCGGATGTTGCGGCACGTCGAAGTTGATGACGTGGCTCACGTTGGCGATATCCAGCCCGCGCGCCGCGATGTCGGTCGCGACGAGCACCTCGTAATGGCCGTCGCGAAAACCGCGCAGCGCCTGCTCCCGTTCCCGCTGGGTCCGGTTGGAATGCAGAATGGCCACCGCATGATTGTTTTTGCGGAGCAGGTTGCCGATGCGGTCGGCTCGATTCTTGGTGCGGCAAAAAACAATGACGGAATCGTAGTTCACCCGCTCGAGCAATTCGCGGAGCAGGTCGCCCTTTTGATCCTCGGCCACGGGAT
>DATNDF010000297.1 GCA_035607015.1 Candidatus Angelobacter sp.
GTCGAGCAGGACATGTTCGATGCTGGATGGGGAAGGTTCGGAAATCGGGTTATTCGGAGCGGGCGATTTCATATTTCAGCCCAAAGATTGGTTGCGGGGGCAGGATTTGAACCTGCGGCCTTCAGGTTATGAGCCTGACGAGCTACCGGGCTGCTCCACCCCGCGATCAAAACCACCTTAATAATGGCCCCGGTCCGTGAATCTGCAAGTCCTTTTATCGCATTTCGCCTTTAACCGTAGTATCGCCGCAGAACCGGTGACATTTTGCCGACTTTGAGCACACTCTCAACCACCCCCGGGTCCAGTTTAGACTCGTTTTCGAGTTTGATGACCTGCCCCCCCTCTACTGCGGCGATGGGCAAACCGTCGCGCAACAAGATGCGATTCGCAGGGATGGCGGCAACGCGCGGGCCGGGAGTGAGAATTCCTATCAGGTTCAACGGATCGGCTCCGCTGATGACGATCATCTCGCCTGTGGAATGCTTCTTTCGGACGGCGCGCAACAATCCGACGGCCTCGGGCAAGGCGAATTGTTCCCCGCTTACACCACTCACAAAGTATCCCCCCCGAATTTCGCCGCGCGCCTCCAGCCGGCGATACACGCGCACCAGTTCGATCCACGACGCGTTCAACGACTCCCGTTCCAACACCCGCCGGAACACGACCCCGTATCGCCGCAGCAAGACGTGTGCGTATGCACGGATGGCCTCGTCCTTCTTTGCAACGGACGCAAGCGTCCGCTGATTCTCGCTCGGCGCGTCCGGTTCCGCGCTCAAGGCCGGGTCGAATTTCCCCGCTGCGGCCAGCGCACCGCGCAGCAACGACCATCGGCCGCCAGATTCGATGCTGGTGACCGTAGTGTGGCGACGTTTCCGTTCCAAGCCGGCGAACGGCGCCCGCTTTTCCGAAGGAACCAACAGTGCCCTCAACCCTTCGAAGCCGTCGGCGGTGACGAATCCCTGCGCGGCCAGTTCACCGAGCGCCTGTTCAACACGCGAGGGGAGCAGCCCGGTCTGCCGCACAATTTCGTCGAAAAACAAGGCGCCACGCTGCGATAACGTTTTCAGAACATGGGCCGTGTCGGGCGAGAATTCCAGATCGGCTCCGTTCGCGGAAAGTTCCAGCCAGTGTGACAGGTGTTCGCGTGCAAAGAATGAGACCGGACTGGACCGCACGGGAGTGAACGCCCGCGTCTTTTGATTTTGGGGCGGAGAAAGCCGCCCCCAACCGATGCGCCCAGTGAAGCAAAGCTGGTCCAACCACTGCGGAGCATAATCCTTTACGCGCAACGCGATCACTTCCGGTTCCCACGCCGCCGCCGGTAACTCGTAACCGTCGAGCAATTCCAAAACGGCACCCGTGCCTTCCGGTCCTTCGGCGCGATGTCCGGCCTCAACGCGTTGCCACACCAGAAGGAAGCGCAGGAAATCGGCAACCGGAACCGGCTGAATTTCGGCGCGGAGACGGTTGATCGTGAGCCTGTGAATGCGCGCGAGCAAACGCCGGTCGCACCACTCCAGTCCCTTCTCACCAGGGTGAAACTGTCCGCGCAAAATGAATCCCTCGGCCTCCAGCCCCAGCAACGCGGCGTCAATTTCTGTTTGCGGCAGCCGGAAGAACTGCGCCAGCACGGGAGCCGCGGTTGGGCCGGAGGCCTCCATCCGTCCGCGCACCAGTTCGCGAATCGCGTTGGCTCGTTCCCAGGGCCGGTTCAATTCGGATTCCGGCGGTTCAATCGAGGGTTGGGTTTGAGTGCCGGGATAGACTGCTTGCACCATCGGCAGCCGTTCAGCAGCGACCCAAAACGCGGGCTCCGACGAGAGCCGACCCGCCCGCCGCTCGGCCACGAGCGCTTCAAGGAGTCCTGTACCTCCGTTTTCGGCGGTGGATCGTCTCACTTCCTCTTCCGTCATTGCGCCCAACAACAACAACGCTTCGTGCAATTCATCTGCATTGGTAGAATGTGGCCACGCCTCCACACCAACCCGTTCGATCGCAGCAGCGTCAAGGATGCCGAGTTCACGGTCGGCAGACGACTCGCTCGCTCGCCGCGTCTGGACCGCCTGGGTCCGCCGTTCTTCCAGTGGCGCGTTATCCAGGAATGCGTACGGCTTTGCGTTGAGGATTTCGTGCGCCAGTGGCGACGGTTCGAGCAAATCAAGCGCGAGGCACTCAATTTCACCTTGTTCAATCGAGCGCAGCAATGCCTCCAGTCCGTCGATGTCCATCGCCTCGGTCAGGCAGTCTTCGATCGTCTGGCGCACCAGTGGGTGGTCCGGGATCTCACGGTCGCCCGTGATGTTTTCGAGGCAGGCAAGCTGGTCGGGAAAAACCGCCGCAATCAGGTTTTCCGCCTCCATGCGCTGCAACGGCGCTGGCACCTTGCGTCCGCCGCGCTGACGCGGAAGAGCGAGCGCGCGCGACGCGTTCCAGCGCCAGCGGATCGGAAACATCGGCGCATCGAACAGCGCCTGGACGAGGATGTCGCGGACCGTTTGACTGTTCAAATAGCGAAAAACCTCATCAAGCGGGAACGAGTGTTGCGTGCCGAGCGAAAGAACGATGGCATCGTCAGTCGCCGCGGCCTGCAGTTCAAAATTAAACGAGCGACAAAACCGTTTGCGCAACGCCAGGCCCCAGGCCCGGTTGAGCCGGATGCCGAACGGCGCGTGGATGACGAGTTGCATTCCACCGGACTCGTCAAAGAAACGCTCCATTACGATTTTTTTCTGCGAAGGAATTACGCCGAGCGCCTTGAATGCCGCGCCGAAGTAATCAGCAAGCTGGCGCGCGCCTGATTCGGAAAGATCCGTTTGCACCGCCAGCCAGTTCGCGACGTCCGCGCCCTGCTTCAACATCCGCTCCAACTCCTCCCGCAGTCCCGCTACGGCCAGGGACAGTTCCCGCGTTCGACCCGGCGCTTCACCCAGCCAGAACGGAATGCCCGGTGGCTGGCCATGCGCATCCTCGACGCGTACCGTGCCAGAATTGATCCCCAGGATTTTCCACGACGCGTTGCCAAGCTGGAATATCTCACCGGCCATGCTCTCAACCGCGAAATCTTCGTTCACCGTTCCAAGGAACGTTTCACCGGGCTCGAGCACGACGCGATAATCGGCGTTGTCCGGAATCGCGCCACCGGAAGTCAGTGCGATCAGTCGCGAGCCGCGCCGGCCGCGGACGCGATGGTTCACCGCATCATGGTGTATCAGGGCGCTGCGCCGGCCGCGTTTCGTGCTGAAACCGTCTGCCAGCATCTTCAGGACGTCGTCAAACTCCGGGCGCGCCAGATTTCGATACGGATACGCTGCCCGCACCAGATCGAAAAGGTGCTGCTCCCCACAGTCTTCGCAAGCAGCGCTGGCGACGATCTGCTGCGCAAGGATGTCGAGCGGCTTTTGGGGAATATGGAGACAGTCGAGTTCGCCGCGGCGGATGCAGCGCAGGATGGCAACGCATTCGACCAGCTCATCACGGGTCAGTGGAAAGAGACGCCCCTTGGGCAATCCGCCTCGTCTATGCTCGGCGCGTCCAACGCGCTGTAGAAGAGTGGCGATTGAACGCGTCGAGCCGAGTTGGCAAACCAGATCCACCGAACCAATGTCTATCCCCAGTTCCAACGATGCCGTGGCAACCAATGCAGACAGTTCACCGCGCTTCAGACGGTTTTCCGCGTCCAACCGCAGCTTCGCCGACAGACTGCCGTGGTGCGATGTGACCTTGTCCTCGCCGAGGCGTTCGGTCAGATGACGGGTCACACGCTCGGCCATCCGCCGCGTATTGACGAACACGAGTGTGGTCCGATGTTGCTCGATCAAATCGGCCAGCCGGGTGTACACCTCGGCCCATACTTCGTTCGACATCACGGCTTCAAGCGGCGAGCCGGGCAGTTCAATGGCCAGATCGAGCTTGCGCGAATGTCCCGAGTCAATGATGCGACACCGGGCATTGCCCGTTTCGTCGAGGCCGCCCGTGCCGACCAGAAACCGGGCCACTTCCTCGATCGGTTTTTGTGTTGCAGACAAACCGATGCGTTGCAGCGGTCCCTTCACCAACGCTTGCAACCGCTCGATGCTCAATCCCAAATGAGAGCCGCGCCGGTTGCTCACCACCGCGTGGATTTCGTCCACAATCAACGTACGCACGGTGGACAGGACCTTTCGCCCCGACTCCGAGGTAAGCAGCAAATAGAAAGATTCGGGCGTGGTCACCAGAATATGCGGTGGCCGTTTCACGATGGCCTGGCGCTTCGACGCAGAAGTGTCGCCGGTCCGGACCTCGGCGCGCACTTCGATATCGCGCGCTGCGGTTGCCACCAGCGTGGAGCGAATGCCCGCGAGCGGCTCCTCGAGATTCTTGTGGATGTCGTTGCTGAGCGCCTTGAGCGGCGAGATATAAACGACGCGCGTCTCGTCCGTAAGGTCTCCTTCCAGCCCTTCCCGGAACAATGCGTCGAGTGACGCAAGAAATGCCGCCAGCGTTTTGCCCGATCCGGTCGGCGCGGCGATCAACGTGTGCGCGCCCGACTGGATCGCCGGCCAGCCCCGCTCCTGGGGTTCCGTCGGGGTTCCGAATTTCTGCTGGAACCACCGCGCGACTACTGGATGAAAACCGAACCGATGCATGAGTTGAGATACGATAATCCAATTGGCTGTGATTTCAGCCCAAATTTCGACGAACAAGCCTGCCTACGCCCGCGCTGCCCTCTTGATCTCTTTCAGTTTCTGAAATTCCGGCTTGCCGGTATAGTATTTGTCGAGCGGGTAACAACCGCTGATCAGGCCGTTGCGCGGCGCGGTCGTGCAATCACTGAATGTGCGGCAAATAAATTTCTTTTCCAGCGCCCCTTTTTCCGCGGCATCGGCGAAGAGGGCCGGATAGGCGAGCATCATCCGGCCAAGCCCGATCATGTCTGTCCAGCCGTTACGGACGACGTATTGTGCAACGTGCGGCAGGTATTCCTGCAAGTAACTGTAGGCTGAACCGACCAGAATGGGCGCGTCGTAACGGCGGTCTATGACCGCCGACGGAATAGAATTTCGGACTTCGGACTTGGGACTTCGGACTTGCTCCAGGTGTTCCTTCACCTGCCTCACCACATTGATCTGTCGCGCTACGCCCACGAGCGGATCTTCGGGCGGTTGATAACCGTCGCTCGGTGGATAGGCTGCCGGACGTTGGATGTGCGGGTTGTAATAAGGCGACCCGGCGCTGAGGTTCAGCAACTTCACGCCGAGTTGTGCGCAGAGTTCAGCAAATTGAAATGTTTCGGTCAAATCGTACTCAATCGGATTGTCGGCATTCACGCCGAAGGCGTAGCGATAAGGCAGGCAGTGAGAACAATCTTCCGGGATGCCCGGCCCCGGCTTGCCCGACTGCGACAAAGCGGGGTCGGCCTTGAACGGCACAAAATCAAACGCACTCAGGCGCACGCCGATTTCAATTTTGTTCCCGCTCACGCGGATCCCGGAAATGATTTCGCGCAAAATGCGAGTGCGGTTTTCAAATATACCGCCGTATTTCCCGGGCCGCGTGTACGCGCTGAGGAACTCGTGCAACAGATAGCCATGACAATGCTTGATATCGACAAAGTCCGCGCCCACGTCCCACGCGAACTTCGCGGCGCGAACGTAGTCCTGAATCAGCAGCTCGATCTCATCATCAGCGAACACCTGCGTGTCGCTCATGACATTGAATCTGCGGTCGAGGATCGGGTGCCGATAGGCCACACGAGGTTCTACGCGAGACTTGTCATTCGGTTTACAGAACCGGCCTGAGTGTGTGAGCTGGAAACCAATGACGAGGTCGTCAGTATTGCCGTAGCGGTCCTTGTGTGCGCGGACGAGCATTTCCCGCAGCTCGGACAGGTCCTTTTTGTTTTGCTCGCTGATAATGAGCTGGTTCGGATTCGCACGGCCATCGGGCCGGACGGCCATTGCTTCGCCGCCGTAAATCAGTTTCGCGCCGCTTTCGCCAAAGCGTTGCCAGCGGCGGCGGACTTCCTCCGTCGCGCCGCCCGTCGTCGTGCCGTCCCAACCTTCCATCGGTTGGATGGCGATCCGATTTCCGACCCGCTTGCCGTTGATCGTGATACCAGCAATGGGCTGTGCCAATGGCGATACGTTGCCGGTAACGATTTCGTCTTCACACGGCAAATTGATTCCGAGCGTTCCTATATGTTTGCGAAAGTCCGGGACGGTCTTCAGCGAAGGGATGCGAACGAGTTTTTGCGGTTCGGGCATAGTATGACGTCATGTCACCACTCGGTCCGTGAAGGGTCAAGACAAGGGAG
>DATNDF010000298.1 GCA_035607015.1 Candidatus Angelobacter sp.
TGATATTGACATCATGGCCGCCGCGCGCCTTTTCAAGCAAAAGGTAGGCCCAGGAATACAAATCTCCAGAAGCCATGGTCTCTTCGATCAGGCCCAGCTTGTTGGTAGCGGCTTCCATGTCTGCCTGGGCCTGCGCGGCCAGGCTGACGACCTTCCTGGCCTTATCCAGTTTGTCCCTGGCCTTGCCGAGTGCGGTTCGACTTGTTTTTAGTTGATCGTTGCGTGTTCTGACAACTCCCAGCCAAAGGCCCACACTGATCGCGATCGTTCCAATCGCCACGAGGATCAGTTTGTCACGTTTATCTTTGGAAAGTCGGGGCATGGTCAGCGGGTTTTTTCGGGGTACCGACATTCAAGTGTGAATGTGACAAACCGTTTCCCGGGATTGTTGGGATCCAGCTGTTCCGGTGAACGCAGCGTCAACTCGATTTTCTGTAAATTCGTCTTGAACTGCGCGTAGTTATTGATCGCTTCCTGAAATTTATAAATCTGGTCGCCGGGACGTTTGGAGTAGTCTTTCGCATCAATTGTGAACGTAATCCGTTCTGTGGAAGTGCCCGGCTTGCCACGGCTGACGATCCCGTCGGAATTCGTGGACGGCTTGACCGGTTCAGTGATCGCGTAGCTCTGGACGGTGTTCAGGCGCAGCACCTGGATGTCGTCAACGTTTGCGATCACGTACTGCAGGGCGTTCAGAGGCGTGCCCCAAAGAAAACGGTTCGACGCGAGGGACTGCAAAGCTGCCCATTTGCGCCGGGCTTCCGCGGCGCCGTCGAGATTTGCCATTACTTTTTTATATTCGGGCTCGAGTTTTTTCCACTCGGATTCGCACTTGTTGACTTCGTGCATGGCGGCCATCAGTTTGATTTGCAGACGACCGCTCCAGATCACCACCACTCCGACTATCAATCCGGCGACCCACATCGCGCGTTTGACGGGATCGCGTCTGCGCAGATCTTCCGCTGCCTGCTGTTCGGCCAGTAGATTGAGGCGTATCGGCATAGGTGTTATAGCGATGCCAGCGCCGCCCCAATGACCACGGAGAGTTGCGGAGCGATCTGGTCCACTTCGCCCATTTGTTGCGGCGGCAACGCCATGTTTAGAAAAGTTGTCGGGTTCCAGCTCGTGCAGGGAACCATCAGTTCGGTCTGGAGGATTTGAACGATATAATCCGATCGCGCCGAACCGCCCGAAACAAACACCTGAGTCACCGGCTTGTCCTGCTGGTGCTCGAAAAAATCAACGGACGCACGCAGTTCGCGACCCAGCGGCGCCAGCAACGTCACCATGGTGGACTGCACTTCGTCCGGCAGGCCGACTTTGATCCCTTCGGCCTCGGCGTAGCTGACGCCCAGGGCTTCGGCAACACCGTTGGTCAACCGGTCTCCTCCGATTCCAACCACCCGGCTCAGCATCAGCTCACCGTTCAGGAGGATGGTGATGGAGGAGTGCTTGAAGCCGATGTCCACCAAGGCAACCACTTCTTTGTTGAAAACGTCCGCTTTGGCCATCTCGAACGCGTTTGGCGGACCAATGAGGCTTGGGACAATCTGCTCCGGAATCAATCCCGCGTTCTTCGCAGCCGTCTGCCAGTCATCAATCAGTTGTCTTTTCGCGCCGCCAACCAGGACCGTGCATTTTTGCGCGGTTTTGGCAGAGTCCGGTTTAACCCCGGACCGCGGTGGAATGATATAACAATCGAACGCATGGTCCGGCAGATCCTGCTGTAAATAGCTTTTGGAATTGAACTTCAGCATAACACGCATGTCCGCCGCGGGCACCAGCGGCAATTCCGCGTGACGCACCAGCGAGTCACCTACGCCGACGGCCAGCACCACTTGTTTGGTGCGGCCGCCCAGGGCCTGATTGATCGCCCCGAGGTGCTCGCCCAGCAACTGGGGTGACAGCCCTTTCTCGTAAGCCGGAGCGTCCTGCAGTGCATAACCCAGAAAATTCAGCGAGTTACCCTTCCGTTGCAAATGGACCGCCTTGGTTGTGCGCGCCCCCAGGTCAATGGCGATTATCTGATCAAGTCGTCTGGTCTGGCTGCTGAGAAATGGCAACGCCATGAATCGCTTGTATATTTTCCGATTTTCAATTGCAAGTACTACTCACCGAACAACTCGGCCGCTCCGTCAAGTTAGCAACTGCTGTGCTCGCCTCTTGAACTCATCCAGGAACGCTTCGGTCAGTGGCGTCAAACGACCGCGCCATAAGACGCCGACCACGACTGGGGCAAAGTCGTCTAACTTCAAGACATGAACGCGCGTCGATATTCGCGCCTTTGGCACCGCGACGGAAAGCCCGATTCCAAAGCCGTTGGACACGTACGTCTCAATCAGATCCAGTGAGTCAACTTCTATCCCCACCGGCCAGGCGATTCCCCGCCGGGCAAGTCCGCTCTGAAAGCGTTTCGTGATTCCTTCGTTGGCGGGTAAACTGATAAGTGTTTCAGAGATCCTGTCCTGACGCCAGATTTCCGCCGCGGATTTGATCCGAAGCGCCTTCGGGACCAACAGCGCCAGGGGCAGTTCGATCAGGCTCATCGTCTTTATCCCCGCCGAAGCCCTACCTTCGATGAGCGTAACCGCCAGGTCCACTTCCTGGCTTTCCAGCCATTGCTCCATCTGCGGCTGGATCCCCTCGCGTAGCGTGATTTTCAACCGCGGGAATCGGGTCCGAAGATGGACCAGCATTTGCGGCAGATGATCGCGCAGGATCACCGACGTGGCAGCGATGCGGACGGGGCCGGCGGAATCGCCCCGAATCCTGTCCGCAACACTTCCGAGGTCGTCAAAAAATGGGCGAATGAACCTGAAGAGTTCCTGGCCCGGCGGCGTGAGCGTGAAGGGGCGGCGATGAAACAACGTCCTGCCGAGAGAATCCTCCAGTTGCAAAATCTGCCCGCTCACAGCTGGTTGCTGGATGCCGTAAGGAATGTTGCGCACCGCTTCGCTGATGCCTCCGTGTTTTGCCACGTAGTAAAAGAGTTCCAGATGATGGATGTTCATTTTGCGCGCAGCCTTCGGTGACAAGGATAATACGCAGGGATTTTCGCATGAGCAAGCGCGTAGCACTTGCAAAAAAGCCGGGGTTCGCCCATAAACGGGGCGCGGCTTGGACGCCGGTTTGCTTTTCTCGTACGCGCTTCAGCTTGTCGGACGGTCCGGTGAGAGAAGTACCGTGCCGAGCAAGGTTGCTCGGAATCCAAGACTCGCTTGGGGCGTTTATTTCGGGCTGTTCGTTATACTCTGATATGAAAATCGCGATCGTTGGTCTGGGCTACGTGGGACTCCCGCTCTCATTGCAATTCGCCAAATCCGGAGTGAGGGTGCTCGGGCTGGACATCGATCCGGCCAAGGTTAAATCACTAAACCAGGGCAGGTCATACATAAAACACATACAGGGCGCCGACATCAAAGAGCAGGTAAAGGCGGGACGCTTTTCCGCGTCGACCGATTTCCGCGGTGTCCGGACGGCGTCGGCAGTAATCATTTGCGTCCCCACGCCTCTGAATAAAAACCGGGAACCGGACATTTCGTACATCCTGAAGACCGGAGAATCAATTGCTCCGCACCTGCGCAAGGGAATCCTGGTCGTTCTGGAGTCAACGACCTATCCCGGGACGACGGACGAGGATCTGCGATCTGTGCTCGAGTCGGGTTCGGGTCTGGAGGCGGGGAAAGATTTTCACCTGGCTTTTTCACCGGAACGCGAAGACCCGGGAAATCCAGACAGCAAGGTTGCCGCGATACCCAAAGTCGTAGGCGGCTACACGGCCGCCTGTCGCGAAAAGGCGGTCGCGTTCTACCGCCGGGCGATCAACACCGTTGTTCCCGTTTCGTCGTGCCGCGCCGCAGAGGCCACCAAGTTGCTCGAGAATATTTTTCGCGGTGTAAACATTGCCCTCGTCAACGAACTCAAAGTGGTTTACGCGGCGATGGGCATCGACGTCTGGGAAGTCATCAACGCCGCCAGAACCAAGCCGTTCGGTTACATGGCGTTTTACCCCGGCCCCGGCCTGGGCGGGCATTGCATTCCCATCGATCCGTTTTATCTGACCTGGAAGGCGCGGGAATATGGACAGAGCACCCGGTTCATCGAACTCGCCGGCGAAATAAACACGGCGATGCCCGAGTACGTTGTTCATCGTGTGATGGAAGCCCTGAACACACGCGAGAAAGCAATGAAAGGAAGCCGGGTTCTCGTTCTGGGTCTGGCCTACAAGGCGGACGTGGACGACATGCGCGAGTCGCCAACCTTCAAGCTGCTCGACTTGTTGAAGTCGCGCGGCGCACACGTCGCTTATTACGACCCCTATATCCCGGTCATCGGCCCGACAAGGGAGCATGCTGACTGGAAGGGCGTACGGTCCGTCAAGTGGGATCGTAAAACGATCCGGGCATTCGATGTTGTGCTGATCTCAACGGCGCACAAGAACGTGAACTATCGCGAGCTGGCAGAATGGTCCGATACAATCGTTGACACACGTAATGCCATGGCGCCCGTCAGAACCAGGCGGGGACAGGTTTGGAAGGCGTAACGAATACGCTACAACGGCTCGAAAAAAGCAGCGCGGCTGGCGGGTTTAATCTTGAACAGGTTTCGCGCAATTCGTTCACCGGGCAGGAGGGCGTTCCGATCTGCGAAGTGATCCCCTCCCTCCAGCCTGCCACCCGGTCAGCTCACTGCCGTGCTTGATCAACTCCCGTTTCAGTGAACGACAACGCGGTAAAAACGGATTGCTGAATTGACGGCATCCGCGTCCTGGTATTCCAGCCATTGGCTCGTGGTTTGAGGCAGCGAGTACCAGATGGTCGTCCAGTTCTGAAGGTCCGCGGTTGCCTGAAGTTCGTAGGTCTGATTGGGCGACCCTAAAAACCTGATCTGCGCTGCGACTCCCGACTGCGGGTTCGATGTCAATTCAAGATTTGGACCGGCGGCGTAGAAAATAATCGGGACTTCATAGGAAATCTCGCTGGAAGGGATGCTTTCCAGACCATCCGAATTGTACGCCGTCACTGCAAAATAATAGGTTGTTCCCTCCTGCAAATTAGTAACGGTCGCGGTTATGTCGCCCGTGACGTTCACGGAATTGGTATAGACACCACTCACGCTTCCGTAATGCACGATGTATCCGACGACGTTCGTCTCCGGGTTCGCGTCCCAGGCGAGAGTCACGTTCTGGCTTCCGTGCGCGCGACAGCAAAAAACAGCCATCGCGAGAATCGCCACGAGAGGGACCTTGCGATTCACGATCGAAACGGCACCGAAAATCAGGCTCGGAATTTTCGTAATAAACATCACGTTTTCCGTTTAGCAGAGCGGGTGCCACGACAGCACAACGACGCAGCCGGACCTGGCAATTCGGACATCGGAACCTTCAATCGATCGAATCGGTCAGGAGGTGAGACTGAAAAACAGGCGACACATTTTTTTGGGCACTCCTCATTCTGCGCGCGCTTCACCCGAATGGAGCCTCATTGTTATACGTTAAATATCAGTGTGTTTTGGAATCACAAATCCCCGGCGGCTGTGTCCCGCTTTTCCACGCACGATGAAGACATCCCGTTGCGAGCCCGCCGGCCGAACTGACCGACACTGGAAATCAAGCGCCATGTCTTTCTGGGCAAGAAAAGTTATTCACCGGGCAGGACGGCTTATTCACAGCAAAACAATCCAATAATCGGACACACCGATGGCAACGATTGGGCACGGGTTTCGTCGCGCAATTATCGTGCGCTTGATCGAGAAGAACACTTGCCTTCTTCTTTGTGGCAACGCCGACCAACGATGCGATGGCGAGGTGGGGTTCTTTGGGTGCTTTCCTTGAATCGGGAGTCGGGCACTGGGTGTACCGCAATTCCCCGACAGAACACAACGTAGTAATAGGAGAGAGAAGCCGGTTGTCCCGTGAATGCCGCTGGTCAGCGATGGCCTCCATCATCAGAATTGTTTAGCAAATCTTCGCATAGTTTGATGGAAGGTCATGACATCTGGACGGCGCAGCCCGAAAAATCGCTTGATTGCGCATGGGTCTGGTAGTATGCCGCACGACACTTTCTCACCCGATGCAGGCGCGACACTCGCCCGCGCCCGGGATTAAATCACGATGCCTACAATCTCTGTTAGCCGGGCGTGGGGGCGCGCAGCGACAGGGCTGGTGCTTTTGCTGACGGGCTGCGAGAACGGTCCGCAACCGCGACGGTGAAGTTGAACCAGTTGGCCGAAGAGTTTTGCAAATGAAGATCGCCGCGGTATTCGCAATGGTCGCCTGTGCGGCCACATCGCCCGTGCCCGGAACAACTCTTCAACCACCGCCCGGCTGGCGCGTGGATCTCGTCGCGCAGGCTCCGGACATCCGTCATCCGTCGGTTGTTTGCGTCGCTCCGGACGGACGCGTGTTCGTCGCAGAAGACCCGATGGACATCAGCACACCGCATGCGGACGCGCAGGAAGGCCGCATCCTCTGCTTTCATCCCGACGGGACACACACGGTGTTCGCCGAAAAACTTCACGCCGTGTTCGGGATGCAATATCTCGAAGGCAAACTATACGTGCTGCACAATCCGAACTTCAGCGTCTTCACCGATGATAACGGCGTGGGAAAGGATCGCACCGAGTTGATCGAATCGATGAACCCCAACCCGTGGGCTCTGGATTGGAACGATCACGTGCCGGCGAATTTCAAGCTTGCGATGGACGGTTATTTCTATGTCGCAGTAGGTGACAAGGGCGTTTACGGGGCGGTGGGCAGGGACGGAAAGCGCGCGGATATGCGGGGCGGCATTCTCCGGATGCGGCCTGATGGCACGGAGCTGGAAGTTTATTGCACGGGCACGCGCAACATTCTCGACGTCGCGCTCACCGACGAAGACGAAATGTTCACCTATGACAACACGGACGAGAATCATTGGATGGGCCGCGTGACGCACATGGTGGACGGAGGCTTCTACGGATATCCGTTTGATTTCATTCCACAGCGGCCCTACACGCTCTGGATGCTCGCAGACTACGGGGCCGGGGCCGCGACCGGAGCGCTTGTCTGCAACGACGATGCCCTGCCGGACGAATACCGCGGGAACCTCTTCCTCGCCGACTTTGGCCAGCGCAACATCCGGCGGGTGCGCGTCGCGCGCGCCGGCGGAACCTTCAAAGCCGTCGCCAGCGAACAGCTTTTTCGGAATCCTCCCGCCGACTTCCGGCCCGTGGGGATCGCGTTCTCGGACGATGGCCTCGGCCTGTTCATCTGCGACTGGCAGCATCGAGACACCAAGGAGAACGTCGTCGTGGGACGGCTCTGGAAACTCACCTGGACCGGGACGAATCATGCCCAACCCCGCCCGCCCTGGTACGTCCACGCGGCCATGGGCAAAACGATTCAAGCCCGCGCCGACGATCTGCTTGCGGCGCTGGCGCACCCGGCCCGCCCGGTTCGACTTGTCGCGCAACGAGCCTTGATCGCCCGTGGTCGCGAAGCGTTGTCACCTCTTGCGGCATTGCTCGATTCAACGGACTCCCCAACACGCGCGCGCGTTCACGCCATCTGGGCATTGGACCGGATTGACGGCGGCAAATCGGCGCGCTCGGCGATCATCAGGGCGGCATCGGGCTCCGATCCTGTCCTCGCGCGGCAGGCGATCCGCCAGCTTGGGAATAGTCGCGCTCGAGGAGCCGTTCCGGAGCTTGCACAGCTCCTTTCCCATATTGATGCTTCAATTCGTTTCCAGGCGGCCACGGCACTTGGGCGGATTGGCGATCCTGCCGCGCTGTCCGAACTGACCCGTGCGCTCGCGGAAGCCGACCTCTTTACCCGCTACGCCGTGTTCCACGCGCTGAATGGCATCGGGCGCGCATCGCCACAGGCGTGGCCGAAAATTGTCGAAGGGTTCGCGAGCGACGACGCAAGGGTGCGCGAGGGGACGGCATTTGCCGTGCGCGAAACTTATGACGTCAAACTGGTGGATGCCCTAGTGGCCGCGTATCGGAAATCGCCGCAAGAGACCACGAACAGGGCGAAGCTGGCAGTATTGGAAACACTCGCCGCTTTGCACCACATGCCTGCGGAATGGAACGGCGAGTGGTGGGCTTATCATCCGTTCCGCCTGTCGCCGCCTGCGAAGACGAACGGATGGGCTGGCACCGCACTGGTACTGACCACCTTGAGCGAGGCGCTGCAGGATCCGAGTCCGCTGATTCGCGGCGCTTCAGTGGAAGGCTTGCAGCAGGTGCAGAACTCTGATGCCGGCGCGATGCTGCTCGCGCGCTTCGACGGTGAGAAAGACCCCGGTGTCAGACGCGCGATTCTTCGCGCACTGGCCGTGCTGAGGTACCCCGCCGCCGCACCTCTCGCGGCGCGCCTAATAGAGGACGATTCATCGCGGAAGGAATCCGCCTCCGAGGTCATGCTGCTGGCCAAGGCAACAGGCGGAAGCGCGGTGGTGGACGCGTTGCAATCGGTCATCCGTTCCTGCTTAGACGCAGCTTATGTCCGCGAGGCCATAGACGCTCTCGGAGAGATTTCCCAGGGACAGGCCGCCCCTCTTCTCCAGGCAACGGCAAGGAGCGGCCCGGTGCAGACGCGCATTGCCGCAATCGCAGTTCTCGGGCGGTTGAGTGCGACCGATACCGGTAAAACACTGATCGACCTGCTCGATGATTCCGAGCCGGAAATCCGCGGCGCGGCCCTCCATGCGCTCGCGCAGGCGAAAATCGCCGCCGCGGTTCCCGCCTTGCTGCGGGCCTGGCAATCGCCCGAGTTGAAGGTCGAGGCGGCATCGGCGCTCGCGCGAACACCCGATGTCCGCGCGATCGATGTGTATCTCGAGGGTCTTTCCTCGCGGCAGGCGTCACTTCGCTCCGCCTGCCGCACGGCCCTTGGCAGGATTCGCGACGAAGCGCTTCCGCTGCTGGCGCCCCGTTTCAAGTCGCTGCCTCTGGACGTGGTTGGAGAGTTGCAGCAGGTTTACCGCGGAAATGCTGGAGCCTCCACTGCCGGGTTATTTGCCATCGAAGCCAGGCGCCCGGATCGCGAGGCATACCTGGCCTTCAGTCTCGCCACCCCGGGGGACGGGAACCGGGGCGAGCGGCTCTTCCACGACCGATCGGGTGTCGCCTGCATCAACTGCCATCGTGTAAAAGGCGAAGGCATGGATATCGGTCCCGACCTGAGCGGCGTCGGGGCGCAGTTCGACCGGCGGGCGCTGGCAGAGAGCATTCTCTGGCCGAGCCGCGCCGTGAAGGAGGGTTACAACGTCGTTGAAGTCGTGCTGAATGATGGCGACGAGGTCAGCGGCATGATCCGCGGGGAAACATCCGAGTCGCTTTCGCTTCAGCCCGCGGTTGGCGAGCCCCTGTCGATTCAGAAGGCGAAGATCAAGGCGCGGCGCCCGACGGAACTCTCCCTGATGCCGGACGGCCTGGAGGCCGGGCTTTCGCTGGAGGATTTTGCGGACCTGTTGAGTTATCTCGAGAGTCTGCGCAGTGGGTCTTGAAGAAATGAAAACATTCCGGCCGTCATTGTTCGTCAGCAGACCCGCGCAAATGCTTCTGACGCTTGCGACGTCGCTGCTCGTCGCGGCGGTTGCCGAAACTCCCCCGACATGGACAAGCCTTTTCAATGGGAAAGATTTTGAAGGACTGGATGTGTATCTGGCCCCGCCGACGGGCTCGAAGCAGCCGCTGGGACTGAACAACGATCCACGCGGCGTTTTCACGGTTGTTGAAACCGACGGGCGCCCCGCGATCCGGGTCTCCGGCGAAATCTACGGTGCGATCACCACGCGGCAGGAGTTCGAAAACGTGCACATTCGCGTTCAATACAAGTGGGGTGAAAAGAAATGGCCTCCCCGCAACGAGCCGCGGCACTACCGTGATTCAGGCATTTTATATTGGTGCATCGGTCCGCATGGCGCGGGGAGCGAAGCATGGATGCGTTCCATCGAAAGCAACATCATGGAAAAGGGGGTCGGCCAGTGGTGGGGCGTGGCGGGCACCTACTGCGATGTCGAAGGGCGAAACGTCGTGCTGGACAACGAACCCGCCGTTCCTTATCGCGGAGAATCTCCGGGAGAGCAATGTATCCTTTGGGAGCCAGGAGCAAAGCGCGTGACGGTTAAACCTTACGAGGGAATCACCTCACCGATTGATCCCGAGAAGCCGCACGGGGAGTGGAATGTCGCCGAGGTCATCACGTGGGGCAACGTTTGCATCCATCTGCTCAACGGCAGGGTCGTGCTCGTCATCGCAAACCCGCGTTTTCAGGAGAATGGTCGCGAGCAGCGGCTGCATCGCGGCAGGATACAACTTCAATCCGAAGCGGCGGAACTTTTCTACCGCGACTTCGAGGCACAACCGATCTCGTCGATTCCCGCCGGATTGCTCAAGCAGGTCCCCGTCGAACCGCAGGACGAGGCAGGCTTTGCACCGCTGTTCGGCATCGACGCAAACGATGGCTGGACGCAATGTGGTCCCGGCCATTTCAGTCTCGAGGACGGAGTCGCCACCGGACACGGCGGAATGGGCCTGTGGTGGCACACGAACCGGACGTTTACCAACTTTGTCTTGCGCGGCGAGTGGCGGCAGGAGGGTGAAAACTCCGACTCCGGGGTGTTCTTCCGTTTCCCGAATCCGGGCGACGATCCCTGGACTGCGGTGCGGCAGGGACATGAATTCGAGATAGGCGCAACCAGACCGTCGAAATCGAAAGAAGGGACAGGCTCATTCTATCCATTCCACGGTCCGGTCGCTTTACCACTGAAGCCGGTGGGAGAATGGAACCGCTACGAATTAACCTGCATCGGGCCGAACTACTCGTTGCGAATCAACGGCCAGCTCGTGAATACCTGGACCGACGATCAAGGCCGGCCCCTGGTCGGTTATGTCGGAATCCAGAACTATCCCTACCCCCAGGCGGTCCAGCACCGAAACGTGCGCATCAAGGAACTGCTCTAATTGAATCCGCTCTCAAAGACTCAACCTGCGATCCCCGTCCGGCTCGGCATCATCGGCTGCGGCGACGTGCTCGATCCGGAGTTCGTTGTTCTCGGCAGCGGACTAGGATTGGCAGGCGGCCCATATCGCGCCGCCTTCGAAATCGGTTTCCACGCGCATTTCTGGCTGCCGGTCCACGCGGTGGTTCCGATTCTCCCGACGAAGCAGGGCGCGGATGCGGGCGTTGTTGGCGCCGCGTTCACTTCACAGATCAACTGAGACTGCGGAAGCAATTATGCTGTCGCCGACCGTCTTTCCGGATCACGAAGCGATGAGCCACGCCGCGGCCGATCTGCTCGCCGGGGAGTTCCGGCGCAAGCCGGACACGCTTCTTTGCCTCGCGACCGGCGGCACGCCCAGGCGGAGCTATGAACTGCTGGCCGCGCGGTGCGAAACCGGCGCCGGTCTCTTCGATCAACTGCGCGTCCTCAAGCTGGACGAGTGGGGCGGAATCCCGATGGAAAACCCGGCGACATGCGAAAATTTTCTGCGCAAATCGTTAGTCGGGCCATTGCGACTGGAGTCGCGTTATGTCGGATTCCACAGCCGGCCCGCGGACCCCGTGGCCGAATGCGACCGGATCCGCCTCTGGCTGGCCGGCAATGGCCCGATCGATCTTTGTGTGCTAGGTCTTGGCGTCAACGGCCACATCGGCTTCAACGAACCCGCGGACGCGCTTCAACCTCACGCGCATGTCGCGACGCTCTCCGGCGAGTCGCTCGCGCATTCGATGATCACCAACGAGCGGGTAAGGCCGGACTTCGGATTGACCCTGGGCATGGCCGACCTGCTTCAGGCGCGGCAGATTCTCCTCCTGGTCAGCGGACGCTCCAAACGCGCGCCGCTGCAACAGCTCCTCTCCGGCCGGATCTCGACACACTTTCCCGGCTCATTTCTGTGGTTGCACGAAAAAGTGAGCCTGTTCTGCGATCGAGCGGCCCTGGATTGACGACGACCGCCGAGGGCAGTCGCGTTCCTCTCCGGTGGACGAAACAATTTCGGAGTGCGGTTCGCGGGCGGTGGTCAGGAATTTGCGCGGCGGCCAACCGCGGCCGCAGCGGGCGTGAGTGAGAGAGCCCGGGGGCCTTTTTCGCGCATCGACAGTTTTGGGGTTTCGGAGTATGTAGGTCTTCATGGTGTCTGCTGTCCTTTCAGGGTTTGAGTTCTTGCCGGACCAAACTTGTGGCCCGGCCTTCCGACACTCGTCGGGGCGCAATCCACGTTCCCGAAAAGCAGACACGCTTGGCTCGCCCATCGCGAGCCATAATGACTAGGCCACTCGCGCACCTCATGAACATCGAGCCAGACAGGCGGCTTCAAGATTCCGAGTTGGAGCTTTCGGGCTGTATCTATGGCCACTGTCCTGTTCAGGCCCAGGGCGCGGTGCGAGGGCGTTCATTTTATTTCCGAGCGAAGCATGACGAGTGGAGCTTTTCACTTGCGATGCGTCCTGATACAGAGTCGGTGGATATTTGTTCATCAGCACAGGGCTTTTATCGGAGTGGCAGCTATGGCAAGGCTCACGGTCGTGGTCCAGACGCAGGCTGGATGCCTTACGATGAAGTTGAACAGATCATCAGACGTTGCATTGATGAGTATTTACAAACGACCGTCACCTAACCGTTGTACGTCGAGAGGTTGTCCGCAGTTTTTGTGAGTCTGGAGGCTGGCGGGAGAGCGTTCGGGGCGGACTGAGGCGGAGTTGTGCTTCCTTTCGCTTGCAGCTTCGCCTCTCCATGGCGGCCGTCGATTGCCGGGAGTAAATCGGACCGGACGTGATGACTGAAAATTTTGAAGCCTCGTGCCTGCGTGGCGGAATCCGGCTGAGGTATTCGGGCAAACTCGGCGCGTCCAATTATTGCCACTGCGAGGATTGCCGGCGGGCGAACGGCAGCGCCTTCAACATCGGACTCCAGGTCGATCGGAAAGATCTGGAAGTGAAGGCAACGACGGAGATGAAGAGCTACAGGTTCAAGAGCGGCAGTGGCAGGGAGATCCAGAGGTGTTTTTGCGGCACTTGCGGTTCGCCGATTTTTACGTTGCATCCGGCCCGGCCGGAATACGCATGGGTCAAGGCCGGCATCATTCATCAACCCGAAATCGTAAAGCCCGCTTACGAGAACTGGGTCAAGGACAAGGTCAAGTGGGCAGTCATCAACGTGACCGAAAGCAACGACGAGGGCAGACCAACCTGATCCGGCTACACGTCCGGGACGTTGAGCAGCGCAAACCAACTCTCCCGTTCGGTGGCAAATCGCCTTGCGAAGCTCGGGGCCATCAACTATGCTGCCCGCATGAACTCCGTGAAGTCGAACAAGTAACGCGCAATGTTGTCAACCGGAACGCATCTCTCTGGCTACCCATGCCACGCGTGCCGCTGCTCGCGCCCCAACGCCCGCTGCCGCGCGAGTTGCCGATCAACGGCAAACACCTCCGGCGGTCCATAGGTTCCCCGTCCGACGGCTCAAGTCCGACCACGAGTGGCTTTCGTCATTATGTATCGAATCGTTCTGCCCTTGCTGACCCTGGCGGGCTTTTTCGCCGGGCTGGCCGGCGTTTCCGCAGCCGCGCCCACGGAGTACGAAACGAAGGCGGGTTATCTGCTCAACTTCGTCGAGTTCGTCGAGTGGCCGGCGGGAACGTTCCAGGACGCCGCATCGCCCGTCATCATCGGCGTCATGGGCAAGGACCCCTTCGGCGCGGAGCTGGAAAAGCTGAAGGACAAACTCGTGAACGGCCGGAAGCTGCAAATCAAGAGATTCAAGGGGGCGCTGGAGTTCCGCGGCGCGGAAGCGCCCGGCCGCCGGCAGGAAAACCTGACTTTCAGCCAGGCGAAAAAGCTCACTGAACTGAAGTCCTGCCACATTCTTTTCATCAGTTCGTCGGAGAAGAAATATCTTTCGATGGTTCTGAAACCGCTCAGAGACTCGTGCGTCGTGACGGTGGGGGAGACCCCGGTTTTCACGCGCGAAGGCGGCATCATCAACTTCCTCAACAACGGAAACAGGGTGGAATTCGAAATCAATCTGGACGCCGCCGAGCGCGCCCGATTGAAGTTCAGCTCGAAATTGTTGAGCCTGGCAAAGGTCGTCAAGAGCGAGCATCCGGACGAGAAAAAGTAACATGCGTTTCCTGCGCGATGTCTCTTTCAAGCGCAAGCTGATGGTCGTCATCCTGCTGACCAGCAGCGCCGCGTTGTTGCTGGCCTGCGGCGCTTTCATATTTTACGAACTCGCCGAGTTCCGGAAGGACGTCGTGGACGACCTCACGGTCAAGGCGGACGTGATCGGCGCGCAAAGCACGGCGGCGTTGAAGTTCAAGGATCCGAAGGCGGCAACCGAAATCCTCGAAAAACTCAAAACCGAAAAGCACATCGTCGCGGCCTGCATTTATGGCAGGGACGGCAAACCGCTTGCGAAATATCTGCGGCCGGACGAGAAGAGAGACTTCTCACCTCCAGCGACCCTGTACAACGCCCATTTGTTCAAAAACGGCCATGTCGAACTTTTTCGCGAAATCATTTTCAACCGGCTCGACATGGGCACGGTTTATCTGAAGTCGGACCTGTTGGAAATGGACTCACGCCTCAAGCAGTATTGCAAGATCGTCGCCGTCGTGCTGCTGGTCGCCATCGGAGTCACCTGGCTGCTTTCGTTCCGACTGCAGCAGGTCATTTCGACGCCGATAATGCACCTGGTGATGACCGCGCGGGAAGTGTCCGAGGGAAAGAATTATTCCCTGCGCGCGGTCAAACAGAGCAACGACGAACTGGGCGCCTTGATTGACGGATTCAACGACATGCTGGCGCAAATCCAGGCGCGCGACGCCGAACTGGGAAGAGGGCGGGAGCATCTGGAGCAGCGCGTGCGGGAGCGGACCAGTGAGTTGCAGCAGGAAATCGCCGAGCGCCGGCAGGCCGAAGAAAAACTGAAGGCGACGGCGACACGCCTGGAGCGCAGCAACCGCGAGCTGCAGGATTTCGCCTACGTGGCGTCGCATGATTTGCAGGAACCGTTGCGCAAGGTGCAGGCCTTTGGCGACCGACTCAAGGCCGCGTGTTCCAAGGCGCTGGGCGCCGAAGGGCGCGATTACCTTGAGCGGATGCAGGCCGCGGCCAAACGGATGCAAATCCTCATTGACGATCTGCTGGCTTTTTCGCGGGTCACCACGAAGGCCAACCCGTTCGAGCCGGCGGATTTGAATGAAATCGCCCGCGAGGTGTTGTCCGATCTCGAAGTGCGCATTCAGCAGAGCGGCGGACGGGTGGATCTCGGCGAACTGCCGAAGATCGAGGCGGACCCCCTCCAGATGCGCCAGTTGTTCCAGAACCTGGTGGGCAACGCGCTCAAGTTCCACCAGGAGGGCAAACCGCCGGTCGTTAAAATTCGCGGCCGGATTCTTGACGCACCCGCGGGCGCCCCCGCCGCCAATGGCGCCAGCGGTGACCTGTGCCAGATCACCGTCGAGGACAACGGAATCGGCTTTGACGAAAAGTATCTGGACCGGATATTCATTCTGTTTCAACGATTGCACGGCCGGAGCGCTTATGACGGAACCGGCATCGGCCTGGCGATTTGCCGAAAGATCGCCGACCGTCATGCCGGCGATATCACGGCGAAAAGTGCGCCGGGCGAAGGCTCCACGTTCATCGTCACTTTGCCATTGAAACAGTCGAAGCAGACCCTCGCATGAAACCCAAACCCATCACGCTCCTTCTCGCTGACGACGATCCCGACGACCGGCTGCTGGCGAAGCAGGCGCTTGAAAAGAGCCGGGTCGCAAACGATCTCCGGTGTGTGGAAGACGGCGAGGAACTGCTCGACTATCTGCGCCGGCGCGGCAGGTACACCGACCCGCGGGAATCACCGCGGCCCGGGCTGATCCTGCTGGATTTGAACATGCCCCGGAAGGATGGCCGCGAGGCGTTGCGGGAAATCAAGAACGATCCAAAGTTGCGCGAAATTCCCGTGGTCGTGCTGACCACCTCCAAGGCGGAGGAGGACATCGCCCGGACCTACAATCTGGGCGTAAACTCCTACATCACCAAGCCGGTGAAATTCGCCGCATTGGTTGATGTCATGAAGGCGCTTGGCAAATACTGGTTTGAAATCGTCGAACTGCCGGGCACTCAGGGCAACCAACGCCATGGATGATCCGCCGCTAAAGGTGTTGCTCGTCGAAGACGATGAGGATGACTACATCCTGACGCGCGAGTTTCTCGCGGAAATCCGCGGCGACAATTTCAAGCTGGACTGGGCCGAAGACTCGGACGCGGGGCTGGACGCCATCCGTCAGGAACAACACGACGTTTATCTGGTGGACTACCGCCTCGGCAAGGGCAATGGCCTCGATTTGCTGCGCGCGGCCGTTGCTCACGGCTGCAAAACCCCCATCATTCTCCTTACGGGACTGGGCGACCACCAGGTGGACAGCGAGGCCATGCGCTCCGGTGCGGCTGATTATCTGGTCAAGGGCCAGTTCGACGCGCAGCTGCTTGAGCGCTCGATCCGGCATTCGATTCTGCGCAAGCGGGCGGAACGGGAGCTTCACCAGCAATTGACCCGCATCAGCCTGTTGAACCAGATCACGCACGCCATCTCCGAGCGGATGGATCTGGAGAGCGTGCTCAATGTCGTTTTGGGACAATTGGAGGTTCATTTGCCGGTGGATTACGGCGCCGTTTACATTTTCGACGCGCAGGCCAATGCGTTGAGCCAGGCCGCGGCGCGCTTGAAAAGCCCGTTGCCCACCGCCGACATGATCTCGCTGGATCAGTTGGCGATGCCCCTGGCGCAGACCGGTCTGGAGGCATGCACGAGGGGTGAGCTGCTTTATGAGCCCGAAATTGCGAAAACCGAAGCGCCGCTTCTCAGGAAACTGACCGAGACCGAGATGAGTTCAGCCGCCGTGGTGCCGATGATGGTGGAGAAGGACCTGTTCGGCATCCTCGTCGCGGCGCGCGCGAAGCCCAACGGCTTCAGCATCGGCGAATGCGAGTTTCTGCGCACCCTTTGCGAGCACGTCGCACTGGCGGCGCACCAGGCCAGGCTGCACTCCAAGTTGCAGAGCGCGTACGACGAAATCCGCCAGACCCAGCAGGCCGTCATGCAACACGAACGGCTCCGCGCCCTTGGCCAGATGGCCAGCGGAATCGCCCACGACATCAACAACGCGCTTTCGCCCGTGTCCGGGTTTGCCGAGCTGCTTTTGAGGAATGAGAAAGATCTCAGCGAAACGGCGCGCCGGCACTTGAACCACATCAAGACCGCCAGCGACGACGTGGCCCACATCGTCACGCGGATGCGAGACTTCTATCGCAAGCGAGACGACCACCAGCCACTGCTGCCGGTCGGCCTGAATCAGCTGGTCCAGCAGGTGATTGAATTGACGCGCCCCCGGTGGCGCGACATCGCCCAGCAACGCGGCATCTCGGTGGAGGTGAAGCCCGATTTCGATCCGAATCTGCCCGAAATCATCGGCACGGAAAGCGAACTGCGCGAGGCGCTGACCAATCTCATCTTCAACGCGGTGGACGCCATGCCCCGGGGCGGTGTGATCACCCTGCGCACGCGGGTGGGCGCCTGGGTTTATATGAGGGGCGGCGGCAAGACACCCAGCCATATCTCGCTCGAAGTCATGGACACGGGAGTTGGCATGGACGACGAAACGCGCAAACATTGCCTGGAACCATTCTTCTCGACCAAGGGCCAGCTGGGTACCGGCCTCGGTCTGGCGATGGTTTATGGCGTGGTGCAACGCCACGATGGCGGCATTGAAATCGACAGCGCCCCCGGCAGGGGAACCACGCTGCGCCTGATCTTCCCCGTGCGCGAGGCTCCTGCAGCAGAATTCAGCGAGAGCCCGGGCGAGGCCGAGCCGCTGCCGCCGATGCGCAT
>DATNDF010000299.1 GCA_035607015.1 Candidatus Angelobacter sp.
AGAGAATCCGCTCGTGCGCCGCATGCTGGTCCATCAGCACCAGGCCGCGATCGGATTCAAGGACGACGTAAAGCCTGCCGATGACGCCGACCAGACGCAGAGGCACCTTCAACAATGGCACGGCGGCGGTGGACACCGACGAAAAATTTGATTGAAGACCACGGACTGTTGAGGACGAAACCGTCGAAGGGGAAGGATTCACCGTTGCGGCCGGCGCTGCGAGCGTTGCTTGCGACAAGGGCGGCAGCCGGTTTGAAATCGGTTCGGCCGGTGGCGACAGGAGGTGCGGCAAGTCCTTCGTCTCGGGAACGACTGGGGCAGTTTTGTCAGACGGGTTCCGCCCGGCCTTCGGGACTTCCGCCCCTGGCTCAGGCCTGCCTTTGGCCGCGGACGCCGCCGTGTGAAATGCGAGCAACGTGCGGCGCACGGCTCCGGCCACTTCCCTGCGCACGGCCCTTTCGCGCCGAAACTTCACTTCCCTTTTCGCGGGATGGATGTTGACGTCCACTTCTGCGGGGTCGAGTTCGAGGAGCAAACAGCAGACGGGATAACGGCCTTTCATCAATGCCGTGTGATAACCTTCAAGCAACGCGTAGTTGAGCGCGCGATTTTCCACAGGCCGGCGGTTGACGAAGAGGTGCTGGTCCTGGCGCGTCGCCCGCGAAACTCCCGGCGCGCCAATGAAGCCCCAGATGCGGAGGGACGAGCCACACTCGCCGGCCACGGGGGGGGCCTCGCGGAATTCGTCAAGCTCATCCCCGGAATCGATGTCTGCGGTCACATCCACCGGCAGCAGCTTCATTTCCCCTCCCAGCAACGCGCGCAACCGTTCCCGAAGCGCAGCCAATCTGGACACAGGCCGGTCGTCGCTCTTCAGCGGCGGCAGCTGCCAGACGACACGCTGGTCCTGGAGAAAGGTGAAGCCGACCCCGGGAAAAGCCAGGGCCGCCAGCGTCAGGTAGTGCTGGACGTGGGTGCGTTCGGTTTCCTCACTCCGTAAGAATTTCCGGCGGGCCGGCAGGTTGTAGAACAACTGACGCGCCTCGACGCTCGTTCCCGGCGCATGGCCGGCGGACTTGACGTCCATAATCTTCCCGCCGTGAACGATCACCTGCACGGCCCCGTGAGAGTCGCCGCCACGCTCGCAACTCGTAAGCGTGAACCGGCTGACGCTGGCGATGCTGGGCAACGCCTCGCCGCGAAAGCCGAGGGTCCCGATTGCCACGAGGTCCTCGGCCTTCTGGATTTTGCTGGTGGCGTGGCGTTCCAGGCACAGTAGCGCGTCATCCTTGCTCATGCCGAATCCGTCGTCCGTGACGCGAATCAGGCTGCGACCTCCCGCCTGGATTTCGACCGTAATGCGGCTGGCGCCCGCGTCGAGCGCGTTTTCAACCAGTTCCTTGACCACGCTCGCAGGCCGCTCGACGACTTCCCCGGCGGCGATCTGGTTGGCGACCAGTTCGGACAGGAGGCGGATGCGGTTCATGCCGATAGGCTAGAAGCAACGCCGGGAAAATCGAATGGAATTTTCCTCCCGGTGTCAGCCGTGGGCGACGACGGATCCCGTCAACCCTTGTGCCCGTCTTCTCTTCGAATCGGCAGGCTGAAGGCAAAGATGGCACCACGGCCCGGCTCGCTGCGGGCATTTATTTTGCCGTAGTGGTCCTCCACGATTTTTCTGCAGATGGAAAGACCAAGGCCCGTGCCTTGCGCCTTGCCGTAGGTGGCGAAAGCCTCGAACAACCGGGGCGCGATTTCCGGCGCGATCCCTTTGCCGGTGTCTTCGATCTCGGTCTCCACTTCATTTTCATGCCGCCGAAACCGGATTTTCACCTTGCCTCCGTCCGGCATGGCGTCGCACGCGTTGTTGATAATGTTGTAAAAGACGTGCGGCAACCGCGTCGGATCCACGAGCAGCGCAATCGCCGGCGGATCATTTTCCAACTCGACCGTCACTGATTTGGCCGCAACCTCCGACCGGATGTCGTCGACGAGTTGCTTGACGAAATCAGCGTAATCGGTCCGTGCCAGGACAACGGTGGAGGCCGAGCCGCGGGTGAATTCGAGCAGCTCGTTGATCATGTTGTTCAGGCGATCGATTTGTTTGCGGATGCGGTTCTTGGCGGTCAGGCGCATCTCGGCCGTGGCGTTGTCCATCGCTGCCATCTCGGCCGAGATGCCGATGATGTTGAGCGGATTCTTGAAGTCATGGACGATGGACCGCGCGAAACGCCCCACGAGCGTCAGACGTTCTGCCTGGAGGACTTCCTGGGTGTACTGATGGTTGAAATCCCGCATGCGCAGGCTGAACTCCTTGACCAGACCGACCGCCAGGTTCGGCGAACGAGCAAGGATTTTGAGCAAATCGTCCCGGAGAATGAAATAAACCTGGGTATCTGTCTCGGCTGTGGCGGTTGCCGAACGCGGCTGGCTGTCCAGTACCGCCATTTCACCGAAGAAATCACCTTCCCCAATCCGGGAGAGAACGCGCCGCTGATCCTGACCCACCAAACAGGTGATTTGCACCCTGCCCTCGACGATGATGTAGAGCCCGTCGCCGGGATCCCCTTCCTGAAAAATATTGCGCCCGGCTTTGTAGGACTTGAGTTGAGCGGTCTGTTCCAGAGCCTGTAATTCGGCGGCAAGCATTCCGCTGAACAGTTTGCTCGTTTTCAGGACAACCATGAGGCGCGAGTGTAGCGAAAAAACCCGCATCGTAAAGCACAGAGATGATGAACCGTACGTGACGCACGCACCACGAGCCTCCGGCTGCGCAGATTCGAAACCAGAATGAGAGAGCCATTCGCCCACGCATGCAAACGAACGCGAGAGAGACTGTGCGTGAATGCTGGAGTTTCCGCTCGCTTGTCGGCATGCTCGCCTCCGGTCGCACATCAACAAATGAAGAAACCGCGCGTTGCCGTGATCGTCGGGACCCGGCCTGAAGCAATAAAAATGGCTCCTGTCATAAGGGCATTGAGACAATCACGCGCCCTGCTTCCCGTGACGATTTCCACTTCGCAACATCGGGAGATGGTGCGCGAGGTTTTTCGCGACTTCGGCATTACCCGGTTTGACGATCTCCAGATGATGCGCCGCGGCCAGACCTTGTGGAATCTCTCGAGCCGCCTCGCAGCCGCGCTGGGCCGCTACCTTGAAGCGCACCCGGTGGACGCTGTGCTGGTTCAGGGCGACACATCCACGGCGTTGTTCGGCGGTCTGTGCGCCTTCTACCACCGAATTCCCGTGGGCCATGTCGAGGCTGGACTGCGCACCGGAGACCGTTACTCGCCCTTTCCAGAAGAGATCAACCGGCGGCTGCTGGGCGCACTGGCCACCTGGCACTTTGCGCCGACACGGGACGCCGTCAAACAGTTGAAGCGCGAGGGAGCGCCCGGGCGGGCAGTCTTTCTTACCGGCAACACCGTGGTGGACGCGTTGCGCTGGATGGCGCCTCGGAACAACGACATGACTCTGCGGAAACTTGTCGGCCGGGAAGGGATGAAGCGCCGACTCGTGCTGGTGACCTGCCACCGGCGGGAGAGTTTCGGTGCGCCGATGCGGCGGATCGCCGGTGCGATTGAGACGGTCGCGCGAGCGCATGATGACATCATCGTTCTCTTTCCGGTTCACCCGAATCCGGAGGTGCGGCGTGCCGTTGTACCACGCCTCGGTTCGGTGCCCAATGTGGTCTTGTGTCCGCCTCTTGATTACGCCCAGTTCCTCTCCGTGCTCAAACACGCGTGTTTTGTTCTTTCGGACTCGGGTGGGGTGCAGGAGGAGGCTGCGGCTTTAGGCAAACCGGTTTTGGTGTTGCGGGAGCACACGGAGCGCCAGGAAGGTGTCCGGGCCGGCGCTTTGAAGTTGGTGGGAGCGGATCCCGGGCGCATCACGCAGGAGAGCGAGCGCCTGCTGCGTGACGCGAACACGTACCGCAACATGAACAGGCCTTCGAACGTGTTTGGAGACGGCCATGCCGCCCGCCGCATTGTGAAAATCCTCGAGGAACGCCTGCGAAAACAGGCCCGCTAAACCTGCGGCTCAGGCGCAGACCAGCTTGTTCATGGCGCCGACCAGTTCAGCAACGCGAAATGGTTTGCCAAAGAAATCGACCTTCGGCTGGCTTGTGGCACGAATGACACCCGCCTTGTCGGGCGCTCCGGAAAGCAGCAGAAGCGGGGTTTGGTTGCCGGCCGCGCGAAGGCGTTCAAGAAATTCCACCCCGTCCATCCCGCCAAGCCGATAATCGGCGATGATCAGATCGAATTGTCGCGACCCGAGAATTTCGAGCGCACGCTCCGCGCTGGTCACTTCACACACGTCTCTGACACCCAGGGCACTCAGCACGTGGGAAATGGTTTCCAACGCCGCCCCGTCGTCGTCAATCACCAGAATCGAGGAAATGGCCTGCACAGCTACCGTCCAGCAGCAGACATGCCACTGGCGAATGGCCCGTTAAACGCGGAGCCGATCACTCCCGTCACACACGGTTGTCCCCCGTCGAGTCCATGATCGAGACACAGTGAGGTGAGCCAACATCCTGCCGCTTGCGTAATCGCAAATGCTCGTCATTCCTCTCTGAGCTGTGCGGACGATGATTGACCAACCCGCGAACAGCGTTTACAACTTCGGCATCGTTCGGACCCAACAACTCAAAAGTGGTGTGCCCTTTGAACGTCTATTCGTGAAATGAGGACGCCGTGTTTCCGCGGCGTGGCCCGAAGCTGGCGGCGCTGATTGATACTTCGGAGCGCCGACAGGCCGGGGGCATGGACCTTTCTTCGCGCCGGTCCGGTTGAAAATGCACAACAAGCACGCAGGTTTCTTTCTGTTCTGCGCAACGCTGATTTCGTCTCCGTTGACCGGACAACCAGCGGGTAGCGTCGGACGCGAGGGACCCGCCGGGACCGTCGAATCGATTTCCCTTCCGCTAATCCGGACCGATCAGGAGCAATTCAGCGGGGACTGGGCCGTCAAGGATTTCTTTGTTCGATTCCCGGAACATATCGGCTTTCGTGGCGGCGGCGAGCTGCGACTTGCTTTGTACCCGACCCTGGAGGTCCTTTCGCGCTTGTGCACCATCAACGCCTCGCTCAACGGTAAACGGCTTTCGGGCGCCACGGTGGAGGGAAAGAATCTTACCAACATCAACGACATCGCCATTCGCGTTCGCTTTCCTGTCCCGGACGGCTGGCTCGCGCACGGGTGGAACCGTGTTACCGTTGGATTCATTCTGAAAAAACCCGACGTGGACCCGGGCGCGGCACCCGAACCGGGAACATGGACGATTCGCCAGGCGGACTCATTTCTGACGACCCGATTCGAACGGTTGCCTTTGTTTCCTGAACTACTCCGGTTTCCTGGCTCCCTGGGCGAGGAGAAGCTCCTCCACGCCGGGCGCGACTCGACCGATCCAAAGCCGATCACAGTGACAGTGCTGTTTCCTGCGAAAGTCCGCGCCGCGCATCTGCGCGCCTGCGCTGTCATCGGCGCCCGCCTGGGTCAAACCGGCTACATGGACGTTGACGACTGCCGAGTCGCTCCCATTGAGGATTGGCAGACGGAGATGCGCGATCGAAACGGTTTGATCGTAGGGCTGAAGGACGAGGTTGCGAGTGTGTCGGTGCCGCCAGACGTGACTGAAAAACTGGGATCGCTGCGGGCCGGGCAGGGATTAATCGCTGAATTCATTCAAGGCGTCCTGCCGGACCAACATCGGTGGTTACTCGTGGCGGGAGCCGACGACGATGGTCTCGAGAAGGCGGTCCTGACACTGGGCAGTGCCGCGGCGCTTGAGTCAGCGCCCCCGAACCCCATCGTCATCGACACAACGCCGGCTGTTTCTCCAGAACTGGAGGCGATTGCGCAGCCGGGGGCGACGCGAGTTTTTCTCAAGGATTTGGGTGTCCGGCAGATCCGGCTGAGCGGCATTCACACGAGTGAACAATCCATTTCGGGCTGGCGTTTGCCGCCTGGTTTCGAGCTTTCCTCCGGCGTGCTACACCTGCGATTCAATCATTCGACTGCTCTCCTGATTCCGGGATCTTCGCTTGAAATGCTCGTCAACGGCATAAAAGCCGGGACGGTCGAGCTTGCGGCGGATACTGCGGCGGCGGGATTCACCGACGTGTCCCTACCCGGGGGGTTGAGTGGCCGCGATCCGATGACACTCACATTTCGCGCGCGGCTGGACGTGGCGTCAGTCGAATGCGATGCCCGCAAGGAAGAAGAACCATGGGTTGCTGTTTCCGGCGATTCGGAGTTGCAGACGACGCCTTCTCTGACGCGTGTCCAAGACCTGAGCCAGGCCGGTCGGCTTCTCCTGCGCGACAGCTTCCTGCGTCGCGCCGCTTTTTTGGTTCCCGAAAACCCGTCGCGAGAAGAACTGCGATGGCTGCTGGCGGTATCGATGACTCTGGGAAAACAGCTCCCTTCATCGCCCGTGCTGTGGCCGGAGGTTTGCACCTATTCGAAAACATCCCCGCCTCCGGTGGTGCGCCTGGCGGACCGGTCGGTCGTCTTACTGGGTGCGGTCGGTCAATGGGACGCCGCACTGCCGCCCGAGTCGCCGGTGTTGGTAACGATCACCGATGAAGATCGCGGCTCTGCCCGAATGCAGGGACGCGAAGTGAACATCGCCGCTTTTGAACCCACGCTTACGTTCATGCAGATGATGACCTCGCCGTGGTCTCGAGGTGAATTGCTCGTTGCCGCCGGAGGCTGGCGGGAGTTCACCACCCCGACCCTTCTCCGGATGTTGACGGCGCCGGAGGCGGCCAGCCAGCTGCACGGCAATGTTTGCGCGATGGATGCCCTCGGTCGAGTCGCGGCGTACGATACACGGAACCCGGCGCGCGACTCGCTGGCCGAGCGAATTCAAAACAGTATCCCGGCCGGCCTCAGCGTCGAGGAGACGCAGGAGCGTTTGGCGGCGCAGATGTCCCGTCTGCGCGGGCAGGGCCGTGCAAACACCATCGTGTTCTACACCTGCGGCGTTCTTTTCATTCTGATTGTCGGCTGCCGCTTCCTGTTTATGTGGGAGCGCGCCCATCTTTTGAAGCAGGCCAGTGTCCGCCAACACTCGATCGGGGAGATTTCATGAGACCGTCCGCAACCGCGCGTATCATGATCGTCCTGAACGCCGTGTCGCTCGCGGCGCTCCAGGCCGCGACCGAGGCCCCGATGCGGCCCGTCGCGGGTGCCGGTGCTGAAGCGCGAACGCTGGTTTTTTATGCGAATACGCGTCCGGCCTATTCGCTGGCAAACGGTCTTGAGGCTCTGAAACTGCACCTCCAACGGGTCGCCACCCGTGTGGAAGTAATGGTGATTTCGAATGCAACGCCGGATCGCGTTGCCGGCGCGGACTACATCGTGGTGTATTGCCCGCAATCCCTGCCCGACATGTCAAATGACTTTCTCCATTCGATTGCCGGAGCAAACAAGCCGGTGCTTTGGATCGGTTACGGCGCGGACAGACTCGCGGAGATGGCTCCGTTCAAGGGCCAGTTCGACATTTCCGAGTTCACCGCGGCCAGAAGTGCCACCAAGGTGAGTTATAGGGGACGCGATTGGCCGGTCGCGGTGGATTCGTGGATCCCGGCCCGTCTTGCGACCAATTCCACCGCGCAGGTGTTGATGTCGGTGCCGGACCCGGATTCGAGTCCGCAGGCGACAAGCCCGCTCAGTTGGAAAGCGGCCCACGCCACGTTCTTCGCCTCCGATCCCTCCGTCGGAATGATGGGATTGTTGTTCGAAGATCTGCTGTTCGATTTTTTCGCGGTCAAACAATTCCCTGCTCCGCGCGTTTTCCTGCGGATCGAAGATTACCATTGCCAGTGCAATCACCGTGAATTTCGCCGCATGGTGGATTACCTGTTCGCGCGCGGCCATCCGTTCATGGTCGCCGTCCGTCCGGATTACCGCGACCCGTCGTCCGGTGAACTGCGCGACCTGGATTCCCAGCCAGAATTCGTGGAGGCGTTGCGTTACGCGGAGCAGCGGGGCGGCCGATTGGTCATGCGGAGCGGTTCGCGCGCCCACGCCAACGAAAGGGACGAGGGGTACGAATTCTGGGACGCGCAACTTGACCGCCCGATCGCCGGGCAAACGTCCGAGTCTGTCAGCGATCAGTTGCGCCAGGAAGCCCGCCGGATGTTGCGCCACGGATTGCTCCCGCTGGCTTGGGAGACACCGGACTACGCGGCTTCAAGCGCCGCGTATTCCGAAATCGCGCGCGGGTTTTCAACCGCGATTGAGCGCGTTCAACTGTCGGATGCGACATGCCTGGCGAACGCTGAAACCGGCGGGCTGACGATTGACAGCTACGGACGCCTGATCGTTCCGGAGAACCTCGGCTATGTGCGGGACACGCCTTCGGGGTTCGACGACCCCATCAGGTTGCGCGCCGAAATCATCACCCGGTTGCGCGGCGCGACGGCGGGTTGTTCCATCCACCCCTATCAATCCCTTGAAAAGCTCGCTGCCGTGGTGGGAACCCTCGAACGATTTCAGGTTCCGTTCCTTGATCTTGCGGATTTGGACAACTGCGTCGAACTGCCGGATGCCCTGTTACTGACGGGCAATGCCCGGCGCACGATCAGACTGCGGAACATGGCGGTACGATCCAGGGCGTACGATCGGACGGGCAGGCTGCTGGTGGAAAAACGCGAGCCAGTTGTTACGTCCGGGGAAAGGACATTCCAACGGACTGGCGCGGGTGACTGCGAACTTTTCGAGTTTAACGAGGCGAATTGATGAGGAAGGCCTTTCTCTATCTGGCATCGATGGTGTTGTTGGTGACACGCGCATCGGCAGCCGGGACGGAGGTCGGAGGCGGTGACTCCGCCCGGTTCCAGGCGTACAGTTTTTATGAGCAGAAGCGGTTTGAAGAGGCGGCCGTGCTGTTCAGGGAGTACGTCGAGCAGAACCCCGCGGACTTGCGCGCGGCGTTTGATTATGCGGCGTTGCTGTCGCAGTTGAATCGGCATGACGAAGCTGCGAACGCCCTCGAAAACATCCACAAGAACAATCCGCGATACGAGGTCGCCTATTTCCGGCTTGGAGTCGAATATGTCACCCTCAGGCGTTACCCGGAAGCAGGTCGGGTTTTTGCCGAGCTGGAGCGTTCCTCGAACCACGATCTTGCGCTTGCCGCGATCGAGGCCAACCGCCGCCTCCAAGAGGACGTCGCGCGAGAAAGGCGTTTTGAAGCCGAACGCAGGGTTTTCGATCTGGCCGGACAATTCAAACATCAAGAGGTCATCGATGCCGTCAACGCGTTGGAAAAGACCGCTCCGCTGTCCTTTGCCATGGCGATGCAACGGCTTTATGCGCTGCAAAGCCTGGGCCAGTATTCGCTCGCGCTGGATATTGCCAGTCGCCTGTCGCTTGACCACCCCTCCGCTCCCGATCTTGCGTTGCTGCGTGCTGACCTGCTGGCGCAGATCGGACGCCGTCCTGAAGCGGTTTCCATCTGGCGACAGATCGAGCGCGACAACGCGGGTACGGCGTCCGCGGTTGAAGCCGCGCGTCGCCTCCAGGCCGCGGCTGAACTGGAAGCGGGGGAGCGTGTCTTCGATCTGGCGCGACAGCAACGACATCACGAGGTTGTCGAGGCCATCAATGATCTCGAAAAAACGGGTCCTGTGTCCCTCGTGTTGGAAAAGCAGCGGATTTACGCCTGGCAGGCGTTGGGGCAGCAGAACCGCGCGTTGTCCCGCGCGAACAAACTTGCGGTGGTCAACCCGAACGACGCGGAACTGGCGCTGCTCCGGGCCGGGCTGCTGAAGGAACAGGACCGGTGGGATGACGCGGCCGAAATTCTTCGGCAAGTTGCGCGCGACCATTCCGGCACGACCGCGGCATTCGAAGCGGAGAGACAACTCCGCGCCGATTCCGCCCGCCGCGAAAAAAACAGGGCCGTGACGCACGTCTTCGACGAGGACCGACGACACAACCATCGAGCCGTTGTCGCGGCGATCGACGAGTTGGAGAAACGAGGGGAGGTCGATTGGATTCTACAACTGCAACGCCTCTACGCGCTGGAGGCGCTGGGCGAATACTCCGTGGCGTTGGAAAAAGCGGCCGCGCTCGCCGTCGCACATCCCCGGGCCACCGACCTGGCGCTGTTGCGGTCCCAGCTTCTGGCCGAAAACGATCAGCGCGACGAAGCGATCAAGATCCTGCAGCAGTTGCGGCAGGATTTCGCCGGCACACCGGTGGCCGAGGAAGCCGCGAAGCGGCTCAATGAGGTCGCCGTGCCTTCCGCCACGCGCCGCGCCGAGCAGCACGTCTTTGAACTGGCGGCCCGGAACCAGCACCGGGAGGTTGTCGCCGCGGTGGACGAGCTGGAGGGGCGGGGTGAGCTCCCCTGGTTGATACAAATGCAGCGGCTGTACGCGTTGCAGGCGCTGGGCGAAACCGCACGCGCGCTCGAACTAGCCGGGCGGTTGACCGTGGGCCATCCGGAGGCAGCCGACCTCGCGTTGCTGCGGGCGGATTTACTCATCCGCGCGCGCCGCTGGCAGAACGCCGCGGCGGCACTGAAACAGATCAAACGCGAACATCGCGGCGAACCCGTCGCGCAAGAAGCGGACCGGCGGCTTGAAGCGATTCCATCCGCAGCCAATCTTGACCGCTGGTACTGGGGAGAGGCTTACCTGTCGGGAGATTATCTCGGCAGGTTCGGAACGCTGGTGGGTTCGGGATTCGTGCGGCACGGCACTTTTGTTCCGCACGCGCGCTGGCTCCAACCCTTCCAGGAATTCCGCTTCTCCGTGGATACGCGGTCGCGCATCGGAGGTCAGCGGAGCGTCATCTCCGATAACTTCACGGACGTTTCTTTGGGGCTGCGCGCGCAACCGTTGGCGGCGGAATATTTGTATTTCTATGTTTCGGGTGGATTGAACAAAGACCTGCTGGGCCGACGGGACGGCGGGAACTGGACGGAGGATTTTCGCGCCGGGGTGTATGGATTCAAGTCCTGGGGCCCCGGCACCGTCCTGCGCGCGATCACTCCCGGGGAACTCATCCCCACGACCGGTTTCGTGCCGGCTCTTTCGGCCGGCGAGGAAACAGCGGAGCCATCCGCGGCAAGGCGCTTTTTCTGGCGACTGGACTGGTTCGCCGACGCGGGCGCCGATTTTTCATACTACAAGCGATATGCGGACTGGATCGGATACGGTCAAACACACGAAGGATTCCGCGTTTTCCAGCTCGGCGCGCACGTCGGTTTCGACATGTACGCGGTCCAGAACATCTCCTGGGATGCGAGGGGCAACTACTTCGACAACCTGGTGGAACTGGGGCCCGGTTTGCGCTGGCTCTGGGCGCCGCGCCGCGGACTCGAGGTCGTCCTGCGTGGTGAATGGCTCAAAGGTTACTACATGGGTCGGGATGATCGGGGCACGCGCGGCAACTCCGAGGGCCGGTACGACGACTTTCGCGCCGGTCTTTCGGTCGGCGTCAGGTGGTAATGGACCTCATCGAACAAACCAGTCTGATCCTCGCTTACGTCGCCGCGATCGGATTCCTCGTCAGCGGACTCGACGATCTTTTTTTTGATTCGCTGTTTCTGGGCTATCTGTTCAAAAACCGGAAAACGCCGCCGGTTCCGCTCAAGGAGTTAAAGCTGGCCCCGGAACAGTGGGTCGCGATGTTCGTGCCGGCATGGCAGGAGGGCGGGGTGGTCAACAAAATGGCCGAGTACGCCGCGCGCGTGGTCCTCTACGAGAAGTACGACATTTTCATCGGGGTCTATCCGAACGATTCCGAGACGATCGCCTGTGTTGATAAAATCTGCGCG
>DATNDF010000300.1 GCA_035607015.1 Candidatus Angelobacter sp.
CTGGCCCGGCTTTCGGCCCGACTCGTCGCAGAACACCAGTCCCGGCGTGCCGTTGGAACTCACGCCGTCGGACCACCTCAGCGCAATCGCAATGTCCGGCGCATTGGGCGTGTTGATCAGGGCCTGGTCGAGCGTGAACGCGCCCTCTGCCGGCTTGCGCGTGAACAGAACGCCGGTGAATTCCTGGCGTTGCAGAAGCTCGACGATCCGCCGGATCAGACCGGCATCATGTCCGGCGACATACAGCAGCGTTGCGCCGCCGTTGCTCACCACCAGGATGTCGTCCTTCGCGGGTGACGCCTTGAATTCCCGTGCCGCCTTGAACCCCGCGTCGCGCAACGCCTTCGCCACGTCCGCAATCTGCATGATCGTCGAGAAGCCGTGATCGGAAACCACGAAAACGTCGGTCTTGTCCCGCAGACCGCGTCTGTCCAATTCTCCCAACACGCGCGCAAGATTGTTGTCCGAGCTCTTCAGCGCCGCGACGGCCTTCTCCGAACCGGGGCCGAAGTCGTGCTGCGAAAAGTCGGGCTCACTCAACCACAGCAGGGAAAACTTCGGAAGTTCCCCGCTCCAGAACGGGCCGGTCAACGCGCGCGTGGTCCATTCGTCGCGACCGGCGTTGGGCTGGGTGTATTTCGGATACGGCCCGAGTTCCCGAACCAATTGGCTCCAGACGTTGGTCGGGAGCGTTTTGTCGGTGAAAAGAATTCGCCCCGGATCAAAATGCTCGTCTCTTTGTTTGCGGTCGTGGAGCAGCGCGATTCCCTTGGTGCCGGCGACGGCCGTCTTGAAACCTGCGGCTTGCAGAATTTCGGCGATGGTCGGCAGGTTCAGGTGGCGCCCGCGTGTCAACCGGTCATCCGCGCGGACCGTGTCGAGCGACTCCATGCCCACGGGCCTCAACGGATTGATGCGCGGGCGATACTCTTTGTTGGCCATGATGCCGCTGTGCGCAGGATAGGAGCCGGTGGAAATGGCCGTGCCATTGACCTCGGTGGCGCTCAGGTAAACCGGATGGTGGTGCCGGAAAAAAACGCCCCCTTCGGCCAGCTTGTGCAGGGTCGGCGTGTACTGCTCCGTGATGAAATCGGGACGCATGCCGTCCCAAACCACCACGACGACATATTCGGCTTTGCCGGCGGCAAACGCGGCGGCGGGCCACAAGCCGCCGAGCAAAAAAGCGCAAAGGATGGCGCGCATGAGACGGAGAGTTTTCAAATCAAACGGCCACGGGTCAAACGAAAAGGTCGAAAAAATTGAAACAAATCGAGAGGTGCGATCCGGCTTTCTCCCGGCCCGGATGTCCACAACGACTCCATCGCCCTTTCCCTCGCGCCTGATCACGCTGATCTACAATCTCAAACGGGTGTTGAACCTGGTGAGCTTCGAGAAACTGATGGCCACGGTCAGTTGAAGGGCCGCGCCCGCGGCTTTTTCCCCTCTCCTGCTTACGGCAGCGACCGTAACGCCTCCGCACACCGTGGGAACGAATCAAGGGAACTGAAAGTCCAAAACTCGAAACCAGAAAATCTTCTCCTGCCAACGTTCCTCACTCAAATACCCCAAAACGTTTTCACACAGCCTCGCGATTGGTTAGGCCAACGTCTCTCCATTTGCAATTTTCTCCACTTTGCTCCAATCGGTGGTTTTGACATAAAATGGCCACGCAGCCCCCTGCTGACGAAGCCAAACACCGTCTCGTGAAAAGATGCCGAACACCATCCCGACTACGAAACCACAAAACAGCAAACTCTTCATGAGCACACCGACTACAAGTAGCAAAACGATTAACCCTATGAACGAAAGCCAGCGCCATCGGTCAGCCTGGATATAGCGCCATTGCGTCCTGCCACCGCGCTTCCGCATGTCCAGCATGAAGTCCGCAAGTTCCTTGTCGGTGTAGTTTTTCATATAGGTCGAAGGTGGCCTAGACCTTATGGCTTGTGAACGAATTGGCGGGCGTCTGTTTGACTTCTAGCGTGGGTTGCCCCGTGGATGCGGGACCGGTCCACCTGCTTAGAAGTTCCGAAGAACTGTTCATTAAACAAGAAAGGAAACACACAGCCTCGCGAAGGGTTAGCCGCCTTGGAGGGCACTCTCATGCGTCACCCCATCCACGCAAAGCCAGGGCGACCAACACGCCAGTGACGATGCCAACCCCGATACAAATCGCCAAGTTAGTAAGGACCATGATCAGACCGTAAGGTGGAATCGCCAGAATACCGCCGAGAAACGGAGACAGGAATCCTACATAGATCCCGAGTAACACCGGACGCTGTCGCAGGACGAGGGATAACACTAACCAGACGAAGATGGAGATCGGGATAACAATCTTCAGAGTGCCCAGGTTGGTATGATTTCCATCACGCAATGCGATCAACTCCATCCCGACTACGGCCATAACCGAAGCGATCACCGCTACGATCAGCATTCTTACTGATGTGCTCATAATTATTGAGGCGGCCAACGGACAGAGCTGGGCCACAGACCTGGCAGCCGCTGTGACGATACTGCGAATGCGTTCGATGAATCCATCTCTATGCACTGAACTTAAACGCCCATCAGTAATGCGGAAGCCGCGTTCCGTGCAATGCCGCATCAATGAGCGTTCCGGCGTAGGCATTGGCGACACTTGCTGGCATGGTGAAAGTCATCCCGCGTCGCCAATTTTCGGGAGCTTCAGGATGAACACCACAGAGGATTACCCAGCCCTTGCCGGACGTCCCTTCGACGATCGCGGGTGTCCCATCGGGATACTTACCCACCACCGCGCCCCAGCCGGTGAACTGCGGCCCATCCTCCCAGTAATGCTCAATAACTGGCGTGCCCACACCGGTAATTGGCACGGCGGCCTTGTGGATGCCTCTATTTACCTCCGCATAAAAGCCGACCCGCACGCCGGACGTCAGATTCGGACTGTTGGATGTGGCATTTCCGGCCAGAAGCCCTCCCGCGCAGATTCCGAGGTAGTTCAATCCGCTCTGCACGGCATTGTGAATGTTCGTGGCTGTGCCCGGCGTCAGGCTGTTGCCGATGGTGATATAGTTTCCACCGGGAACAATCACCAGACGATAGGCCATCATTTGTGCCTCGCTCATGCCGTTCAACTGCTGTGAATTCACAGTCACATATTTGAGACGGCTGTCTTTCAGGACGGCCTCGACCGCCTTGACATCATTGGGGGACGTTCCACTTCCGTTGAACAGAAGGATTGGAGGAGGGTCGTTCGATGCCGGTGGCGTGCAGGCTGTCAGAAAAAGCGCGGCGACGCTCGAGATGTATTGGATGCTTCGGATTTTCACGAGATGCGAGCAACGCCTGGCCGGATCACGCTGGTTTGGGCCTCCTTCTTCAATCGTGGATTCCCCCGGTTCAAGCTTCGTCCGATATTCGCCTTCTGAAATCCTGACGCGCGATTCGCTCTTCCCGGTCAACTCGGACTCTTGACCGGGTTTTGCCGCTGATCGCTCCACTTGCGAATATCTCATTCATTGGTGTCCAATATGTCTCGATCCATCCGCGGTAGTGTCCGCTGTAACGGTGGGGTGGAATACCAATCTGGGTAAAGTTCAACTTCGTTCCGCTCTTCACTTTCTTAAGGTCAAATATGGCGATGGAATAGTGACCCGGCCACCAACCGGTCGCGCGCCACGCTTGAACTATTTTCTCTCCGGGCTTCAACACCAAATTGAAGCCAGAGAGATGAGACCCCCACGCAGTGAATTTGCCCCCGACTTTTCTGCTGATTTTTGCGGGCTCGCCCGAAAGTGAGCTATGCTTCTTGGAATCCATGATCATCTCGTAGACTTCCATGGGGGAGGCTTTGAAGGAGACTGTTTGTTGGAGGGTCTTGGTTTTCATTTCGTTTCGCGCGTCATACTGCGTCTACGACCAGCTCAGCGACGGCGGGTCAGTGGCGTAGCCCGCGAATGCGGACATGCCAGCGCCATCCGGCGTTGGCTGCAGCGCGAGGCTGTGTGAAAACTGCGACATGGTTGAAACGGTTTACGCGGACCGGCGGTCTTCTTCAAGCATGAACCATGTGCGTGGACTGGATCGCTCGCAGACCCGATCGGGACAGCCAACCTCATCTTGAATAGACAGCCCCTGGGTTCACTGCCGAAAGTTTCTGGACCGTGACGTGGCGTTGGATCACGTCGCTGGAAAGCCGGGCGAGGCCCTTTGCACTTTGCCCCGCTCGATCGAGTCCGCATGGGTGTTTAGCCGGATGCTCCGCATCCGAGCTGCCAACTGAAATCAAGCCGGAGTTCCCGTTCTGAAGACGTTTGCGGAAAAAGAACCTTTTCCGCGCGGAACTCTTTTGCCTCTTGACCTCCCGGGCTTAATGGGTGTTAGGCCATCGGCGTCCGAATCTTCCATCGCATATAGGTGTATCTCACAAACCGCACAAACACCCAAAGCAGGAGAAATGCGCAACAAGACAGAGAAATGAAGGACGGCATCATGAGTCTATAATATCGTGCCATGTCTCGGTGAACGAGTACGGCACCGTCTGGCCCATGCATGACTGCCCCGTCCGGGCCGACAACGGGAAGCGCTGCGGGATAATATCCGGTGGCAAGCATCGAACTCACGAGAAATGAGATACAGGCCAGAGCCAACAGAATAATGGTAGATGGGGCCTTCACTGTGGCCTAACGCTCAGCGACCCGGCGCACGGGAC
>DATNDF010000301.1 GCA_035607015.1 Candidatus Angelobacter sp.
TTGGAGATTTTGTCCACCAGATGGACCGGCAGGCGGATGGTCTTTGACTGATTGGCCAGCGCGCGCTTGATGGATTGCTTGATCCACCAGGCGCCGTATGTGGAAAGCTTGCCGCCCTTGGCCGGGTCGAAACGCTCGACCGCCTTCATCAGGCCGATGTTGCCTTCATTGATCAAATCGAGCAGCGGCAGCCCCAGACCTTCGTAATCATGCGCAATTTTCACAACCAGGCGGAGATTCGCCTTGATCATCTGCTCGCGGGCCTTCTTATCACCCTTCTTGATGCGGGCCGCGAGTTCGATCTCCTCCTGCGGCGTGAGAAGTTTCACCTGCCCGATCTCGCGCAGGTAAAGTTTGATGGCGGTGTCGCCGTCGTAGGAGGAGCGCTCGCGGGCCGCGATCACGACGGCCGCTCCATCTTCACGCGGCACCTCCGCGCGGACAGGCGCAGGGCCGCGAACCGTGATCCCCGCCACCGCCGGCTTCCGCCGCGCGAGCCGGAAATTCCGTTTCGAGCGCGTCTTTTTTTGTGAAGACGGTCCGGGTTTCTTTTTCGCCGCCATAATTTCCGTTTCCACGTTAGTGCACCGACCCACCTGCGCAAGCAAATTAGCTGGGCGCGCCTGTTTCGACGGTGGCGCCCCGAAAAACTTTTGGGCCGCACTTGAATTTTATTGAGCGGGAAGGACGAAAAGGTTTTGCGGCCGCACGTGGACCGTAAGGGACCCGCCGACGCTGCGGATCTCCTCCGGGTTTTGCTCGAACGCCTTGATGACGATCGCGGGCGAAAGTCTCAACTCATATTGCTCGATTTCGCCCTGGTAAGTCACCAACGCGACGGTTGTCGCCAGTGAATTGCATTCCCCGGCGCCAATCTCCACCGCCTCTGAGCGAAAGCCCAGCCAGACCTTGCGGCCGGCGTCCAGGCGGGTGAGGGACCGGGCGCAAAATACACCGACCTCCGTCTTCAACCGCGCCTCGCCGCCGGACTGGTCCTGCACTTCCGCAAGGAGCCAGTTCGTTTCACCAATGAAATCAGCAACAAAACGGCTTGCAGGAGCGCGGTAAACCGTGCGGGGATCGCCAATTTGCTCGATCACACCTTCGCGCATGACCGCCATGCGACCGGCCAGGGAAAGAGCCTCCTTCTGATCGTGAGTGACGTAAATCGTGGTGATCCTTGTTTGTGCGTGGATGCGGCGGATTTCCTCCCGCATCTCCAGGCGCAATTTTGCGTCGAGATTGGAAAGCGGCTCGTCCAGCAGCAGCACGTCGGGCTTGACAACGAGCGCGCGGGCCAGTGCCACGCGCTGCTGCTGGCCGCCGGAAAGCTGATTCGGACCGCGACCGGCGTACTCCTCCATCCGCACGATTGCGAGGGCCTCCGCGACGCGCTGTTTCTTTTCACCGGAGCTGATGCCACGAACGTCGAGACCGTACATCACATTTTCCGCCACGGTCATGTGCGGCCAGAGCGCGTAATTCTGAAAGACCATGCCGGTGTTGCGCCGGTGCGGCGGCACGCCGTTCATCGGCCTGTCCCCGAAGCACACGCGGCCGTCGTCCGGTTCATAAAAACCGGCGACCAGACGCAGCAACGTCGTCTTGCCGCAGCCCGATGGCCCAAGGAGGAAAAAAAGCTCCTCGTCCTGCACCTCGAGTGAAATGTCCCTGAGAACAGGTGTGTCGCCGAATCTTTTGGCCAGATTTTGAATTGAAACGCGCATCGCCTGCTGCCGCGCTCAAGCGTGCGCGGTCCCGTCGTCGGCGGCCAAGCCGAAGCCCGTGCCTACATCAGTTTTCTGTATTTTTGCTGCGCCCAGGTTTGCCATTCGATTTTCTTTTGGTTGCGCGTGACCGCGTCTTTCCAGGGGCCCGCTGAAAGCCGCAGCGCTTCATCCTCCGTGACCGGCACGCTGCCCAGTTCCGCACGGTCGATCGCGGATGCCCCCCGCCGGATCACGGCGCGCCAGGCGGTCTGCAATTCCGGAAGCGTGTCAACGAGCAGCGCGCCCGCCAGCGCGGCGACCACCTCGCGCCGCTCGCGCGACAGCCGTGCATCGTACACGAAGTTCTGTTTCAATTCGAACGGCGAAAACTCGATGTTGCTCACGTGCGCGTAACGCTTGTACAGGTCGGGACGCACCGGCATGCGCTCGATCGAATACTTCTGCGGCCCTTCGGGATTCCCGCGCGGCAGAAACCAAAGCTTTTGTCCCGCGTCGCCGAGCGCGAAGTCAACGAAATGTTGCGCCGGCGCCAGATTCGGGGCGCCTTTGAGAATCGCGAGGCCGTCCGGGCTGATGGCGGTGAAATCCTGCGGCAGCGCAAAGGTCATGTTGCTCCGGCCCGCCACGGCGATCTGCGCAAACGCGTAAAAATCGATTGCGAAAGCGCAGGCGGTCTCCCCGAGCGTCACGTTTTTGGCAGTGGTCGAGGAGATGGCGTCGAACCCGCGCGCGTTGCCGGCGATTTCGGTCAGCAATTGCCAGCCGTGTTCCCAGCCGTACGCCTGGAGAAACGCCTCGAACATATTGTTCATCGTCGCGCTGTGGCGCGGATCACCCACGCCCACCCAGCCGCGCAGCTCCGGCCCGGCCAACTGTTCCCAACGCGTGATGAACGGCAGATTCATCCGGTGTTGCACGAGCCTGTTTTGCAAAATGCCAAAGCTGGACAGCGCAGCGCCATACCAGCGGTGGCCGGGATCATAGACTTCGATGCCGTTAAAACTCTGCGGGATGCCGGACAGGACTTCCTTCGGCGGCTCGTAAGGCAGCGCAAGCTTTCTGTCCGCCAGCAGGAGGAAGGGCTCGGAACCGCCCCCAAAAAAAAGATCGATGCCGATACCGGCCGGCTTGGCGGCAAATTCGGATTGTACGAAGCGCAACGCGTCTGCCGTCCCGCCCAGGTCGCGCCACTCGACAGCAGCGCCTTCGCCGAATTTTTTGCGATGCCATAGATCAAAGCCGCGGCCAAACTCATAGCGGATGGCCTCGTTATGAGGAGAAATAATGACGACTCTGCCTTCGGCGACGGCAGCGTTTGAGAAACGGCAGAGAAAAGCGAGCAAACCTGACAGTGCCAATGCACGAAGGTGAATCCGTCGGAAAAATAGCCCGACCCGGCCGGCTCGCCACATGAGCGGGAGCATAGAAAATGCGCCCCGCAACTTCAAACGCAAATGGAAGCGGCAAAGTTTAATCCGGTGTCTTGCAGGCGCCCAAACACGGCTCAATCACGGTCATCGCCTCGCGCGATCAGGATGAGATGGAGCAGCTGAAAGATAGCGGCTACCATTCCCGCCACGTAAGTCAGCGCCGCGGCATTCAACACCCGGTCGACCGCTTCGTGTTCGCGATTGTCAATCAGACCGAGACGCACCAATTGTTGTTTGGCTCGCCGGCTGGCGTCGAATTCCACCGGGAGCGTGATTATCTGAAAGAGAGTGATAATCGCGAACGCGGCGATTGCGATGCCGATGATGCTTTTCAGGAAAGGCAGGCCCGCAACCATTCCTCCGAAGCTGATCCACATCGCAGCGGTGCTGGCAAATTGCGCGACAGGCACGATTGTCTGGCGGATTTGCATTGGCGTGTACGCGACCTGGTGCTGAAGCGCGTGCCCGGCCTCGTGCGCCGCTACTCCAACGGCAGAAATGGAGTTGCCGTGAAAATTTTCAGATGAAAGGAAAAGCGCCCGCTTGGTCGGATCGTAATGATCCGTCAGCCGACCGGGCACCTCTTGAACCGGAACGTCACGCAACCCCGCCTCGTCAAGAATTTCACGCGCCGCGCCGGCTCCTGTCACGCCGCGCAATGCCGCCACCCCAAGGTACCGGCCATAGGAGGAGCTCAGTCTGATCTGGGCATAGAGGCCGAGCACTAGACCGGGAATCATCATCCACCACCACTTATCCAAAATCATCATTCCAAACATCATCATTCAAAACTCGTTTCACTCCTGCATACGACACTTTGTCATTTTGTCAACCTTCCCTGACTTCAGTAGTCTCGTCCGATTCCACCGTCATGATTGTTTTGGAGGCCACGTCGATTTCGAGCAGTGGCGGTGCACCAGGTCCGACGGAAACCTCCCTGACGGCCGGTCACGATTCAAATGGAGCAACGCCTCCGGTCATACTTCGAGGGCCTTCTCAAATTTCGTAAGGTTGCGTGGGCTGTTCGCGGTAATGTGCGCGACGTCCTCCAGACGCACGCCGCCCAATTCGGGATAATACAGGCCGGGTTCAACCGTCACAATCTGGCCGGCACGCAGGAAATCGTTTGAAGCCGCGCTGATCCGCGGGGTTTCGTGGATTTCCAGTCCCAGGCCGTGGCCGGTCCCGTGGAAGAATCCCTGCATCCGACCGTTATGGCGGCCGGTCTGGTATCCTTCGGCGTCGAAGAATTCCATCACCGTTTTGTGCACCTCCGCTCCCGGCACGCCGGGCTCCATTTTCTCGAACGCGATTTCCTGGGCGCGCGCGACGGCGTGATAAAGTTTGCGCACAGCCTCGGCGGCGCGGCCCTTGACGACCGTGCGGGTGATGTCGCCGAAGTAACCGGTCTTTTGCGAGCGCGGAAAAACATCAATGATGATCGGCTCGTGCGCGCGCAGGACGCCGTGGCCCTGCTCGTGAGGATCGCACCCCTGTCGGCCCCCCGCGACGATGGTGTGGCTGGCGAGACCTCCGGCCTGGATGACGGCGATGTCAATGATGGCCCGGAGTTTTTCCGACGTGAGCGGCACGTTATGGTACGTGAGCCGCCGGTTTTTGCCGATCCGCGCGTTCTTCAATGCCTGAATGCCTTCGGCCAGCCCGACCTCGGCCATTATCAATGCCGCGCTGACCTTCTTGACCTCCTCCGCCGATTTGAATTCGCGCTCCGGAAAGAAGTGGCCCTCCTTCAACTTCGTCTTGATCTTCAGACGACGGAGATCCCGCGCCAGACCGTGCGGAAAACTGCCCGGTACGAACACTTTTTTGATTCGTTTCTCCCGCAGGATCTGACGCACAACCGCGGCAAAACCCTGCGACTTTGCGCCCTGCTTTTTGAGTTTTTTCCCGTACTGGCTCCAGGAGAGGACGCGGCAATGGCGCGCCTGTTTGCGGGCGCGATCGATCTCCAGATCGTTCATGACGATGTGGGATTTGCCATTGATGCGAAGATAAATGAAGGGATCCGGAACGAACATCTGCACCGCGTAGAGCATGTTGGCGTCATGCTCGCTGTCAGCCACCATCAATAGATTATCGCGCTTCATCGACGACTCCCGCCAAGGCAACGCGACCTTTCGTACGCACCTGCGCTGAAAACGCCGCGACCCGCCGAAACGAAACGCGGGGACTCTAGTCAGCGCGGGAAAAGCTGGCAAGAAGAAGAACGGCCGTCCTCCGCGCCGACGGTGCGAGTTTTCTCCGCGACGTCGCGCGCTTCAGTGGAAGACGGTCGGCGACAGAAAATAGAGGCGGCCCACCTGGAGCTTCGGGAGCTGCATTCCCAGATCAATCTTCAACGAGCGACCTTCCGATTCACCGAACAAGCGGAAGAGATTTCCCAGGTCGAAGGGTCGTTCGTATTGCACGAGATTGGCGTTGCCGATCTTTGCAAGATCTCTGGCCCGTTCCACGGCGGCGTCGAAGTTGCCGAGCTCATCTACAAACCCCAGTTCGTACGCCTGCTTGCCGGACAGCACGCGCCCGTCTGCATAATCCTCCCAGTTGGCGGCCAGTTTGCGGCCTTCGTCACCATTTTGCTTGTTGGCGCGTTGGCGGCCCTCGGCCACCACCTTCTTGAAGCGCTGAAACGTTTCGTCGATCAGCGACTGTATCATCTGCCTCTCTTCAGGCAGGATTTCCTCGTCATTTTTTTCGCCGCTCAGCATGTCCTTGAATTTGCCGCTCTTGAAGACCTCCGGCCGCACTCCAACCTTGTTCAGCAGGCCCCGGTAATTGTAGCTGTGCATGATGACGCCGATACTTCCGGTGATCGTGAGTTCGTTGGCCACTATCCATTGACACGGAGCCGAAACATAATAGCCGCCCGACGCCGCCAGCCCGCTCATCGAGGCCACGACCGGCCTTTTATATTCCTTCTGAAAATCCGCGATCGCGCGATAAATGTCGTCTGAAGCGAGCACCTCACCCCCCGGCGAATCCACTCGCAAAATGACGGCTTTAACCGCGTCATCTTCACCCGCCAGGCGCAGCTGGTCGGTGATCATGTCCACCAGACTGCTGCCACTCCGGTCCCACGGTTCACTGCTGATGATTCCGGTGATATCGAGGAGGGCAATCTTGTTCTTCGAATGATTGTTCTCGTACGTGACTTCCTCCAGATGCTCACGTGACTGCCGGCCCGCGCCTGTTTTCACCGTCACGCTTCGCACCAAATGCCGCAGGTTGGCAAGGACGCTGACCGCGAGCAAAACCCCCAAAACAATCGCGAACTTCATCCATCCACTCCCGCGGCGCGGAGGACGAGGGGGTGGAGGCGGGGTTATAACCGGGGGCGGAGCCGTCGGCGTGATCGGAGGAGGCAGTTGCGTTTGTGCGGCCAGCACGTCGTTGTCCATATTGGCGGAAAGTACCGCATGGATTTGACACGAGCAAGCCGGATTCGTCGTTCTTCGTTCGCCGCAAGAAGAGGCTGTTACGGACCTCCGCTCTGCCCCAATGCTGCTAGGTCCTCGGGTTACTCGTCGAAACCGCACCAGCTCGCTTCGAAACGTAATCTGGCCCGCTCGTGCCAGCATCGTTCAACTCATCGCACCAATCCAGACCGCGCGAGCCTCCGGTGTTTGCCCCATTGCGCAAAAGGGGCGCGACGCCTTGAATTAAAACATGTTGCTGGCTTTCACAGAAGCGGATCACTGGCGACCGGGAATCGGCGATCCGACGGTCATGGGGTGGATAACCGTCGCGGCATACTTCACCGTCGGGGCGCTTTGCTGGATGGCTGGAAACAGCGACCGGCGCGCGCATCCACAGTCCGGCTATTCAGCTCACCCGCGACTATGGTTCGGATTGGCGGCGTTGTTGACGGTGCTCGGATTCAACAAACAACTCGACCTGCAAACCTGGTTCACGCTCGCGCTCAAGTCAGTCGCCAGGGCCGGGGGTTGGTACGAGGAACGCCGCGTTTTCCAGGCCTTGTTTATCTGAGCCATGGTCCTCTTCGGCATTGTCGGGCTCGCGATTTTGTGCCTTCGGCTCCGGAAAAGTCTGCGGGAAACCTCCGCCGCGCTCGTTGGCAGCGCGTTCCTGACATGTTTCGTGGTGATCCGCGCGGCGTCATTTCACCATGTGGACCAAATGATTGGACTGAGCATCGGCGGATTCAGACTGAACTGGGTGATTGAATTGGGCGGAATTTTTTGCATCGGCCTGGCAGCGTGGAGGAATTGGAGACACAAACGACCCGTCGAGCCGGCGTGCCGCAGTTTCGTCTGGGTTAGAAAGCCTGAATCGGCCTGGAGAACGAAATAGTTTCGGTGGCACGCGCCCGGGGACCGCACCTGTTACGCTCTGAAAAATCGTTCTCCGAAATCGCTCTCCGTGTAAAATGGGGAAATGAATCATCGTTCCAAGGTCTCACGGCGCGCTTTTCTGAAAACTTCCCTGGCGGCGGGCGCGGCCGCTTCGTTACACGACCTTTCGTTCAAATCATTTGCTGCTGGCGCGCCCGGGGTCTCGCCAGGTCAGCAGACCGCGCCATCATGGGTGGACAAACCGATGCGCTGGGCACAGCTCACACTCGTGGAGGACGACCCCGGCAAGTTCGATCCACAATTTTGGCTGGATTACTTCAAACGCACGAGGTCGGAAGCTGTCTGCCTCAGTGCAGGGGGTTGCGTCGCGTACTACCCCACGAAGATCCCTTTTCACCACCGCAGCCAGTGGCTCGGTAGCCTGGACCCGTTCGGCGATCTGGTAGATGGTTGCCGGAAGCTCGGTATGGTCGTCATCGCCCGGACGGATTCCCACGCAACCTATGACGATGTCCGCAACGCGCATCCGGATTGGATCGCGGCGGAGGCCGACGGCAAGCTGCGTCGTCATTGGGCTTCTCCCGAAATGTGGGTGACCTGTGCTCTCGGCCCTTACAACTTCGAATTCATGACCCGGGTCAAAAAAGAGATCATGGCGGATTATCAGGTGGACGGCATTTTCATTAATCGTTGGGACGGATCCGGGTTGTGTCATTGCGAACACTGCGTGAAGAATTTCAAAGATGCCGCCGGTTTGGACCTGCCGCGCACCAGCGACCCGCGGGATCCAAGCCGTCGCGCGTATATTGTCTGGCGCCAGCAACGCCTCTTCGATCTCTGGCAGCTGTGGGACAGTGAGGTCCGCAAGATCAACCCGGGTTCGTGCGTGATCCCCAACACCGGCGGCGGCGCGACGAGTTCGCTCGACATGAGGAAAATCAGCGAACTGGCGCCCACGCTCATCGCGGATCGCCAGGCCCGCCGTGGCCTCGCCGCTCTCTGGGAGAATGGAAAGAATGGCAAGGAGTTTCGCGCCGCCATGGGACGCAAACCAATCGTTGGCATCTTCAGTGTCGGCCTCGAAGAACCCTATCGATGGAAGGATTCGGTGCAGGATGAAGCAGAAATCAGGCTCTGGGTGGCGGATGGCGTCGCCAACGGCCTGCGCCCGTGGTTCACCAAATTCGGCGGCGTGATCCACGACCCGCGCTGGCTGAAACCCGTCGAAAATCTCTACCGCCGTTACGCGAGCTGGGAGAGATACCTGCGCAACGAACAATCGCTGGCCCGCGTGGGAATGGTTTATTCTCAGCAGACGGCCTGGTTTTACGGGAACAAGGTTGAGGATCACACCCTCGGCTGGTACCAGGCGCTTATCGAGGCACGCATCCCGTTCGAGATGGTTCATGATCACCTGCTTGACGCGAAGCACGTCCGCCAGTTCAAAACACTCATCCTGCCAAACATAGCGGCTCTCTCCGATGCACAATGCGAACGGCTCCGAGAGTTTGTCACCGGCGGCGGCGGTCTCATTGCCACTTACGAAACGAGTCTCTACGACGAATGGGGCGCAAAACGCGCGGATTTTGGGTTGCGCAACCTGTTCGGAGTTTCATTCAAGGGCCTCACCGAAGGTCCGATGCACAACTCCTACCTGCGCCTGGAACACCAGTCCTCTCACGGTCATCCCCTATTGAAGGGTCTCGAAGACACCCCGCGCATCATTAACGGAGTGTGGCGGCTGGAAGTCGAGGAATCGCTTTCTTTTCCCGAGCGACCGGTGACCCTGATCCCATCCTATCCGGACCTGCCGATGGAAAAAGTTTATCCTCGTGTGCCAAAAACCGACACGGCGGAAATCTATCTTCGCGATTTAACTCGCGACGATCAGGCCGGCGGTCGGGTCGTTTATTTTCCCTGGGACATTGACCGCACGTTCCGGGAGGTCCTGTGCGTTGATCACTTCAAACTCCTACGCAACGCGGTCGAATGGGCCACGGATGAAGAGGCGCCTGCAACGGTGAGCGGAGCCGGCGTTCTCGACGTAACCGTCTGGCGTCAGAAGTCCTCACTGACCGTGCACCTCGTAAATCTGACGAATCCAATGATGATGAAGGGCCCTGTTCGCGAATTGATTCCTCTCGGTCCGCAAAGAGTTCGCATTCGCATTCCGAACGGCGCGAAAGTCCGGCAAGTCCGCCTCCTGGCCGCCGGTGGAACCCCGCGCATCCGGCGCAACGGTCATTCCCTGTCCGTAACCGTCCCATCAATCCGCGACCACGAGGTGGTCGCGGTCGATCTGTGACGGGAAGATTCGCGCCCGGGGCCCGCCCGCGCACGGCAAAAAATCAAGCCGGCTCCGGCTCCGGTTCTTCGGGTCCGAGGAAGCCTTGCAACTGCCGGGCCCGGGTTGGATGACGCAGTTTGCGCAGCGCCTTGGCTTCGATCTGACGGATCCGTTCACGCGTGACCTTGTACTGCTTGCCCACCTCTTCGAGTGTGCGCACGTACCCGTCCAGCAGGCCGAAGCGCAGTTCGAGCACCTTTCGTTCACGCTCCGTCAAACTGCCGAGCACATCTGCCAGCTTGTCCTTCAAGAGGTGATAACTCGTCATCTCCGAAGGATTTTCCGCAGACTTGTCCTCGATGAAATCGCCAAAACTCGCGTCGCCTTCGTCACCGACAGGCGCCTGGAGGGAGATGGTCTGCTGCGCCATTTTCAAAATGGCCTGGACACGCTCGACCGGCAGACGCATTTCGTCGGCGATTTCCTCCGGAGTGGCCTCGCGCCCGAACTCCATCATGATCTTCTTCTGCACGTGCATGACCTTGTTGATTACTTCGATCATGTGCACGGGGATGCGGATGGTGCGGGCCTGGTCGGCAATCGCGCGGGTGATGGCCTGCCGGATCCACCAGATTGCGTACGTCGAAAATTTGTAGCCGCGGCGGTACTCAAACTTCTCCACGGCCTTCATCAGACCCATGTTGCCCTCCTGAATCAAATCAAGAAATGAGAGGCCGCGGTTGACGTACTTTTTGGCGACGGAAACGACGAGCCGCAAATTCGCCTCGACCATTTCCGTCTTCGCCTGGTGCGCTTTCGCGGCAAAGTGCTTCAGCCGGGCGTAGGCTTCGAGGTAGGCCGGCTGTGGCATGCGCACGAAGCACTCCAGGGCGCGCATTTTCGCGCGTTCAGAGTCAAGCAGCGAGCGCGCACTGACCGACTTCGCGCGACGCTCCAGCTCGTGAGCGGCGCGCAGGCCGGTTTGCATTTTGTCGTGCACGTTTTCCGCGACAAGGATCATCTCATCGATCACCTTCGGTTTGAAACAGAACCGGACGAACGTCTGCTGCAACTTTTGGTCGAGCTTCTGCAGCCGGGCGAGCAGGCGGGCGCGACCGGTCTTGCTTCGGGCGCTTTGCCAGTCGGCGAACTTGTCGTCCACACGCGAATCCAGCGCGCGCACTCTTTTGACCAGCCGGCGCAGTGTCCGCAAATGGCTGTCGCGCAAGGGAAGTTTGGCGTCCAGAATCACGCGATCGAACCTCTCCTTCGGGGGTTCAGTGATCAGTTTCTCCGCCAGCGCGATGTGTTCCTTCGCGGCGAAGCCCAGACCATAGAGAATCCTTTTCACCTCGCTCTCTGCGTCTTCTATTCGCTTGCAGATCGCCACTTCCCCCTCCCGAGTCAGCAACGGCACTTTCCCCATCTGACTGAGGTACATCCTCAGCGGATCGTCAAGTGAGTCGAGCCGGGACTCTTCTTCAGGTTCCTCGGTCCTTGGTTGCTGAGCACGATCCACCTCCGATTGGTCGATGATCTCGATGTCGAGATTGCCCAGCGTGCGATAAATCTCTGCGAGTCCTTCAGCGGAAATGAGCGTCTCAGGCAGCGCTTCATGAACGTCGTCGAAAGTCAGATAGCCCTGTTCCCGCGCCAGCCGGATCAGATCCTTGATCTTTTCGCTCAAGTCCGCGCCGGACTGGCCTTTGATCGAGCCGAACATCCGTTCGGCGTTCGCAAGGGCGGCGTCCGACAAAAAACGAGGCTCGGGTTTGTTGTGACCGTTGGCGCCGTTCTTCGGAAGCGTCTTCAAGGCGTGTTCCAGTCCGGCGCGTGCCGGCTTCAGCGCATCCAGAGGCGCGATTCTCGGTCGCTTGGGGGCCAGCTTGATTTTCGCCTTCGGCACCCGGCTGCCGGCCTGGAGCTTGGTGATCAACTTCTTTCCTGACGATCTATGCATAGTTTTCACATGTGAAACCCGGTCACGCATGAGACGATAAACCCAGACCAACGCCGCAAAACCACCGACCCTCACTTAAAGTCTCGGGTCCCTGCAGACCAGCAATCGAAGCCCTGTAATCTCGAATTCAACTGCAAGATGATAATACACGCATTCCCCGGCGAAACAAACGACTAAACTTTACCGCCTCAAAACCAACAAGTTGCGAATCAAAACCAGGCCTCTGAAATCGAATTTCCGTGGTTGGACAGGAATTGCCGTCGGAACATTCAAAAATGACTCCCTCTCGTCTCGTAGGTTTGCCAGCTGACAAGCCCCCGGCCGCACCGCAGTCATGGAGCAACGAAAGACCGCAGCCGCCCTGAATCCTTCGTCGTTCATGCCCGAAGCCCGATTTGGTAGATCGTGTCGGCGGGCAGACCATGTGGCCGGAGATACGGCGAAACGTTTCCGGCGTGAGGACGACAACTCCGTGCTTGCGCGAAGTAGCATCTCCGGGTGAGTTACGCGCTGCTTTCGATGGCCCGCCTGATCAACAGTTCATTGTTGCTGCGCTTCTACCGCGCCGGCGTGCTGTTGGTCATGGTGGCGGTCGTCCGACAACAGTCCCGCTGGCTTGAAGGTCAGCACGCGTCTTCCATCTCCATCCGCCAGGCGCGGAAATTTTTCCCTGCAGCGAACCGGGTCCAACTTCGCGATCCGGACCGTGGCCTGTACTTCGTCACCGACGCCCGCAATGACACCATTGGATGTCTGCTCACAACCTCTCCGCAAACCGACAACATCATTGGTTACTCCGGTCCGAACAATCTCCTGATAGCGCTCGACTCGCGCGGCGCGATCGCCGGCGTTGAGTTGCTGCGGTCCGGCGATACAAAGGAACACGTGGAAAAGGTAAAATCCGATCCGAACTTCCTGCGTTCGTTCATCGGATGGAAACCCGGTTCCTCATCGTTGCCGAAGATCGAAGGGGTCAGTGGCGCCACCCTGACCAGCTTCGCGATCGCCGAAAGCGTTCAGCAACGTCTCGCCGGAGCAGCGCCCTCGCTGCGATTTCCAGACCCGGTCGCGCTGTCGGAAGTCCGGAACTTGTTCACGAATGCAGCGCGCCTCGTGCCCGATCAATCGCGCCTGCGAGCGCTCGACGCGATGGGCCGCCTGCTCGGTTTTGCGATCCGCACATCTCCGCAGGCGGACAACGTGTCCGGTTATCGCGGTCCAACCGAATGTCTCGTCGCTCTCGCGCCCGACGGTCGAACCGTCGTGGGGCTGCGCCTTAGCAAGAGTTACGACACGGATGCCTACGTGGACCAGATCCGCCGGGCGGAACCGTTTCTTAAAACGTTCATCGGCCGTTCCGTCGAAGAACTTGCGAGCCTCGGGGCCCCGGCAAAGGACAACGTGGAAGGAATTGCCGGCGCCACACAGACCGCCCGCGCTGTCGTGGAAGGAGTGCGCAGCCATTTCGAGTCTGTGATCGAAGCGCAATCGCAAGCGGTCCGCTGGAGGCCCAAACCACGCGATTGGGCGCTCGCAGGGGTGGTTCTGTGTGCCCTGCTCATGTCATTTACCTCGCTTCGCGGCCATCGATCGATCCGCATGGCGTGGCAGCTTGTGCTGGTTGCCTATGTCGGACTCCTGAATCACGATCTTTTATCGCTTGCGCTCTTCGGTGGGTGGGCGACCAGCGGCATGGCGATCAAAGCCGCACCTGCCCTGGCCTTGCTCGCGGTCGCAGCACTGGTCGTGCCCTGGACCTCGCGTCGCCAGCTCTACTGCCACCAGATCTGTCCACACGGTGCTGCACAGCAGCTTCTCGGGAAGGTGTTCCGCCAACGCTGGGCCCTGCCGTCGAATCTGGCCCATGTGCTGGAATCTGTTCCTGCCATTTTGCTTGGTATTGGGCTGGTGACGTTGGTGTTTGGGTGTCAATTGAATCTTGCCAGCATCGAACCGTTCGATGCGTGGGTCTGGCGGACCGCTGGCGCAGCCACACTCGTCATCGCCATTGTTGGGCTGGCGGCATCGTTGTTCATTCCACAGGCATACTGCCGGTTCGGCTGCCCAACCGGCGCGCTGTTGAACTTTGTCCGTGCCGCTGGTTCCGCCGACCGCTGGGGACGCCGTGATTGGACCGCGCTCGGTTTTCTGGCGGCCGGGTTCGCCGCGGTCGGCATCGTTCGCGCCTGGCCGCGCGCCGAACAACCGCCCGAACCTCTGACTCTGACGGGTCGCACCATGGGCACGACCTGGTCCGTAAAAATCCGTGATGAAGTCGCGGACCCCGCGATTGTCAACAAAGTCATCGTGGACGAATTCGAGTGGGCGGAAAACATGACGTCACACTGGCGCACGAACACCGATATTTCGGAGTTCAACCGCACCGCCACCACCAATGCGATGCCAGTACCGTGGCCGGTGCTGACGCTTTCACGATGGGCGGCCGACATCAGCCGCCACACGGGTGGCGCTTATGACATTACGGTTGGACCGTTGGTGAACCTTTGGGGATTCGGCCCGGCTCATCGGCACACCGAGCCACCCACGGACGCGGAAATCAACGCGGCCCTGCCTGCGGTCGGCTGGCAAAAACTCGAAATTCTCGACGGAATGTTGCGCAAGCGGCACCCGGCGCTCGAAATCGACCTTTCCAGTATTGCGGTCGGCTGGGCCATAGATCAAGTCGCCCAAAACCTCGAACGCCGCGGCTACACCAATTTTCTCGTCGAAGCCGGCGGCGAGCTTCGCGCCCGTGGACGCTGGACCATCGCCGTCGAACACCCGACACGGATCTGCACCCTGACGAACGAGTCCATCGGCACTTCCGGAACATATCGCCGGAATTTCAAATCAGGCAGCCGCGAGTATTCCCATTTGATCGACCCGCACACGGGCCGCCCCATTACGCATCACACGGTGACTGTCAGCGCGCGCGCGGACGACTGCGCCCATGCCGATGCCTGGGGCGCAGCGTTGAACGTGCTGGGAGTCGAAACCGGCCTCCCTTTGGCGGAACGTCTCAACCTCGCCGCTCGATTTGTGACCGAAAGAACGGATGGCACACTCGAGATCAGGGAGAGCAGCGCCTGGAAAAAGCGTGAACTTCTGGCCGGTCCGCCGCCTGCCGCGCGGCGATAGCGAGACGGACCGCAAATCATGACCGGACCGGGGCGACGCCCTTGATGTTTCGGCCGACCGGTTCATTCGGCGCGCAGGATTGCGCACGTTTTCAACCGCGGACCGTGCAGACCTAAACTACTTCGCACCTTGGAAACAGTAGAGTGCCTGTTCGCTGCGGATGTAAATCCGATCCCGCCCGATCGCCGGCGTGGCGTAAATCTTCTCGTGAAATTCATGCGACGACATGATTTTCCATTCCCTTCCGCTCTCGACGACCGTAACGACTCCTGGTTCGCTGGCGAAATAGACTTTGCCGTCGCCCGTCACCGGTGATGCAAAATAGCTGCCCACGCCACCGACACGCTCCTCCGACAGGACCTGACCGCTCGCGGCATCCAGTTTCGTCACGATGCCGCCATCCTTGACCATCCACAGGACGCCGCGGTCGAGCAGCGGCGTGGCGACGTAGGAAACGCCACGCTGGTATTTCCAGACCACGGCGGTGTCCTTCAACTCGCCGCGGCCCTCCGGCCTCAACGCCAGAAGGGCGTTTTGCGCGCGACGAAAAACTTCGGCGTGACGCTGCCACTCCTTTTCATCGAGCGTCCCGTTTTGATCGAGGTCCATCCGGTAGAACCGGTCGAGCACCTCGCGGTCGTCAACCTCGGTCCTGGACAATTTACCGTCATGGTTCCTGTCCCATTTGGCGAGCGCGGTCGGCCACGGATCAAGCGCCAGCCGCCGGCCGGCATCGCCGCCGGGCGCCCACGAAGCCATGTAGATCATTTTGCCGGCCGGCACCGGCGTGGGGATGACGATGCGC
>DATNDF010000302.1 GCA_035607015.1 Candidatus Angelobacter sp.
CGAAGCTGCTGGATGCGCGCGAAGTTCGCCGTTTCCTTGATCTTTTCTTTGACCGTTGCGATGCCGACCAGTTCATCGAGTTCCTGCAACACCTGCTCCAGTTTTTCCTCCGCGACCGTCCTTGTGCGCCCCGCCGAGGCCGCGTCGTAGTCCTCACAGATCACCGAAATCTGCCGGAGCAAATACTGGATGAAACGATTCTCTTTCGAGGACAAATCGCCGTCGAGATTGGCGAATGCCCGGCAAACCTCCTGGGTCAGGAACTGGTAATAGAAAATCAGCAGGGGCGGCAGCTCGAGCTTGTTGATCACCCGGACCATTTCCGCGAATGAACGGTCCAGTCCCTCCTTGACGCTGTCCGACACGGCATCGTGAAGTTTTGCGATTTTTTCCTTCGAGTTGTCCAGATACTCGGTGATGGCGTCGCGCAAGTGCAGGCCGCTTTGCTGGACGTAACCGCGATTCAGGGCCTGCAATCGTTCGCGATGCGGCACGAGAAAGAGACCGACAAAACCGTTGACCATCTCCTCGGTCCGGTTGCTGTACAGGCAGGCCATCCAGAACTGCGCCGAGGCGTCCGTAATCAGCGAGAACTCGGTGCGCGGGAAGAACACCGACCAGGCGCCGCCCACGATTTCGCGGAAGGAATCAAACAGGGATTCAAGCAGGTCCACCGTGCCGCGCGCGGTCCTCTCGTACGAAAGCTGCGGCGGCGTGAGGATTTCCAGAAACTCGGACATGAGCTTCGCGCTGAACAGGGCCCGCGCCAGTTGCTCGATGGACTTCCGATCACAGTCCGTGACCTGCGCCACTTCCGGGATGCGTCGGCAAAGCTCCTTGAACGACGTCACGTATTGGTTGTCGGAGGAGATGATCTCGGAAGCCTGATCGCTCGCAATGATCCCCAGGTTCTGGAAATGGCCGACGACGTCGGGGGTGGACAGCTTGTTGAAGGAAACCAGATCACCATTGTCGAGGGGCTGCGTCCGGCGGCTTTGGGGATCGCCCATGATGGAAGCGAGCAGCCCGCCCGGCACGAGCGGATGAGTCGAGAAATCTGAGACAAGTGCGTTCATCCTGATGCGATATATGGCCGACAATGGCACCGCGTTGATTGGCGCCGATGGCGGAAGTTGAATCCCCGCGATTTGGTTGGTGATTCTAGTGCGGCGGGTGGCGTGTGTAAATTCCGTTCTTCCCGCAAAAATCCGCATTTGAATCGCAACGAGTGTGTTACCAACCGTCGCTAAAAATGAGGCGATTTTCAGGTTGCTGCGATTCGGCGCGGCTTTGATGTTTCTATTAGGTCTTGTCCGCAACGCTGTGATTGCCGTCTGAGACGGAAGGGGCGGCTCAAAGGGACTGGATTTTTGTGCTTCAATATGCGAACCGGCAGTCGCATAATCATAGTTAGGCGGCTGCGTATGTGCACACAACAGAGCATCAACCGGTCGAACCGCATGTGCGGAGGCTTCTTTATCTTTCTGTCGGTTTACTCGGTCGCACTCTCGGTTATTCACTTTTCTTCGGGGCGCTGGGGACTTGCATCGCTGTTATTGCCCGGAGTTGTGTTTTCCGCCGTGACTGGTTGGTTGGCGCTCAAGAGCACCGTTCGCATTTCTCGCAGCGCCGGTAGTGCTGGGTTGGAGGGCGCTGGGAAACCAGTGCCGGCCAGACCTGCACCGGCTCATCACTTGGCCGCCGCGAAGGATTTGCCACCCTCAAAGAAGACACACTCGCTGACAAAAGACTGAAGTTGAGACGACGCCACCTGACTAGAGCGGCGCAGCGAACAGCCGCCGCGTTTTTCGATTGAGTGTCACGGGCAATTTGGAAGCGCGTCGTGCGCTCCACCGGCGCCTCCGGCGGCTGTCACTGAGCTTGGGCCGAAGGCAGCATCACGCGCATGAAGCGATGCACATATTGTGGAAGAGAGCATCCAAACGAGGCAACTGTGTGTTCGCTTGACCAGCAGCCCTTGGAGTTCATTTCTTCGCCGTCCGGCGCAGCCGACCCCCTCGGTACACAGCCCAGCAAAGGTTGGCCACCGCAGGTTGTTGTTCCGGCCATAGTGTGGCTCATCATGAATTTTCTGCTCATTGGGTTGTTTACCGTCGGAGTGAGCTTTTTGTTCGGATTGCTCACCGCGTTATGGGCCGCGATTGATTGCTCTAGGTTCCGGTCCAGAGGTTCGCGCGTGCTAGGCATCGCCTTCAAGCCGGTCGTCGTGTTCGCAGTAGTCGCCTTTTTCTTGTGGGGGTTCGGATTCATTTGGTATTTGGTTATGCGACACAGAGTCAAGACTGCGCCGATTGATTTGGAGATAGAGAATCCGAAAGTCACCTAACGAGAGTGTTTCAGCGCCGTTGAGTTCGCCGCCAGACCGGACCTTCGCGTCCGTCAATAGGCGCGTGAAAACCGCAGTAAATGTTGGTGCCGGTGGCGGGACTTGAACCCGCACGACTTTTTACGGTCCCAGGATTTTAAGTCCTGTGCGTCTGCCATTTCGCCACACCGGCTTTGTTGTACCCACAATTACTTACATAGTTTGTCCGCGTCCACATTTGACTTTGCTAAGGTATTTGCTAAGGTTCATGGCCGTGCAAGCCGCCGCAACGCCACGCAAACCTCGCCCCCATGCTTACCGTAAAGTCTTCGATTCGCGCAAGCGTCGCGTGCGCGGTTTATGGCGGCGCAACGGGAAATTCTACGCCAATCTTACGGTTATCGACGATCTGGGCCGGGGCTCGTCGAGCTGGGTGCCTCTGAGCGGCGTCACGCTTGACGAGGCCAGGGCGGACTATGCCCGTCTCCTGACCGAGCGCGATGATGACCGGCTGCGGCCGACCGGGATGGTTCCCACCCTGGGCGATTACATCGGATCGACAACGGCGGAACCATCGGGTGAAACGAACTCCGGTGCGGCAACTGAAGCTGGCGACGACGACGATGACGCAACCGCCAAGCGGAGAAAACTTGCCACCTATACGGAGTGTCTGCGCGTCTCCGGCAAGCGCACGAGCACGATCAACAAGGATCTCGGATACCTTCGCCGTTGGAAAAGGGAGCTCGGCCATTTGCGGTTGAACAAAATCCGGCCCCATCACCTGAGCCACGTCCTGACCAAGCTCGCCGGTTCGGATTACTCCGCGCGCACGGTGAATCTTTATCTTATCGGCGTTCGTGGCGTGCTCAAGGCCGCGCTGCGGGACGGTTACCTTAAGCCGCCGCTCCCGTTTGAAGGTCTGGCCTGGCAGCGCGTGAATCAGAAGGCGCGACAACTGGTCACGCCTTCGGAGATCGACCAATTATGTGAAGTCGCGCCGAAAGTCAGCAGGAACGGGCATCAATTCGTGGACTACCTCCGCTTCCTGCAATACTCCGGCGCGCGTCGGTCTGAGGCGTTGCGGGTCCGGTGGCAGGACGTCGATTTTTCGAGCGGCCACGTAACCTTCGGCGCGGAAGGCGACGCCAAAAATCGCGAGGCGCGGCATGTGGACTTCAATCCGAGGCTCGAAACGCACCTGAAGGAAATGTGGAGCCGTCGCCAGCCCGACTCTCAATGGCTCTTCCCCAGTCCGCAACGCGGCGACAGGGACATTTCCACGAAAACCCTTATGGAATCTTTGCGGCTGACCCGCAATGCGGCCGGCTGTGTCTGCCAGCGTTGCCAGCGGCTCACAGTCGGGGCAGCGATCAGGCATTGCGCTCATTGCAAATCCAGGCGCGTTGAGAGAAGGGAGAAGGTCCTGCCGGACAAGCTCCGGAAGTTCGGTTTCCACGACCTGCGCCACCACTTCATCAGTTATGCGGTCATGTCGGGCGTGGACTTCATGACGATTGCCCGCTGGGTGGGCCATAAAGACGGCGGAATCCTGATCGGCAAGGTTTATGGGCACCTGGCCGACGAACACCGCAAGGCCCAGGCTGCACGGCTGAATTTCGGGCCGGTCGTCGTGGCGCCGCCGATAGCGAACGTTCAGACGAAATGATAAAAGCAATCGTTCCGACCGGGGTTGACGGTTCGCTTGAGGAATTCACCATCCATTGTTTCGCCGACAAATGCTGGCGGCTCATTTCCGACCGGTGCGCACTGGTACTCAAACCCGTGTGTGATTCTCTCGCCAGACCGATGGATGGGTGGCCGGTTTTTGAGCGATTGGCGGTGTGGCCCGTGTATTGGGGACTGCCTGATTGTCTCACTGCGGATCACCCCGGGGCCGTCGAGGAACTGAGGCTCAAACACCGTCAGGCTGGCCGGGCGAGACGCAGCGGGCGCTTGCGATGGGAGACCTGGTTGAAGGAATTCGGGAGATGGGAGCTTTGGCATCGCTATCGTACTGCCGAACTGGAAAGAGTCTGGTTGAATTCGCGAACCGGACCGGGATTCAGACTCCTGTTGCTCGCCGGCACGCGTTCGGGCGAGCATCACGTTTCCAGGGCCGTGCTTTCCGCGATTCATTTTCGGGCCGATTTTCAACACGGCAAAGACATTACCACTGCGTATCTTTCAAGCTGTGCCAAGCAACCCCTCCATGTCAGTGAAGCGCGTCTGCTGCCTGCTTTCGTTAGCAACCAGGAAAAGCTCACTACCCAAAAGGAGCTTTCGCGGGGCTGGACAAATAAGGAATATAGCCTCGTCCGCTTGCCCCGCGAAGACGGGGACTTTGGCTTCGTGAACATTCCGCTTGCGCTGCGCCGAATCCTGAAGGTTCTGGACGAAGAACCGGGCAGAACACTTGACGGCGCAACCCTCCACAAACGAGTCGTCGAACTGATAGGCGGCTTCGCGAAGGACTATCGCGTAAGCAAAAGTATGAAATCGAAGAAAGCTGGACGACTCCTTGAAGCGGGCATAATTAAAGTTAGCGGTGATCGTAAGGCGCGGATATATCAACTTAGTCCGCCAATCGTGTAGTCCTTTTTCCCCCTCTTTTCCCCGTAAGCTCCCGTGGCGATGTCACCTCTGATGGTGTTGTTTTCGGGCGTGGCCAACGACAGACCTGCACGAAAAGAGACGAACCCCCAGTTTCTTTCCCTGGATCGCGTCGAGCCGGAGCTCATCGCGCTGCGCCGCTTTCGCGCCGGGCTCGGCGTCGTGCCATCAACAGCCTGGAGATGGATTCAGCGCGGTTGGCTGGGCCAGCCGCTGAATATCGCAGGCCGCCTTTATCTCACCCGCGAGCAAATCGCGGAGTTTAAGCGGCGCGCCGCCGCAGGTGAATTTGCCGCCAGCATCAGACCACCCCGACCGACTCGCCGCGCATGATGTACACCCTTGTCATCCGCCAGGCGGCCGTGGACCGCGCGGGCTTCCTTGGGAAGGTAACACTGGCCGACCTGTGCCTGCTGTACTATTTGAGCGGCTGAGAAGTGCGCCAGGGCAGAGCGCGTTATTTCGCAGGGCAAGCGCTACTGTTGGATCCACTATCCTCACGCCGTCGGGGAATTGCCCCTCGTTTT
>DATNDF010000303.1 GCA_035607015.1 Candidatus Angelobacter sp.
GTCGAGCAGCAGCACGTCCACATCACCCGCCGCCTCGACCGCGCGCCCGCTCATCGCCAGCACGTTGCGCTGCACCAGCCGGTCCATACCAGCGATGCCGATGGACGAGAGCAGGCCACCGATGGTCGTCGGAATCAGGCAGACCAGCAGCGCGATGAGGACCGGCACGGAAAACACCGTGGCGGAATAAATGCCGAAGGGTTTCAGCGTCACGCAAACGAGCAGGAAAATAAAGGTCAGCGCCGCTAGCAAAATCGTCAGCGCAATTTCGTTCGGCGTCTTCTGGCGTTGCGCGCCTTCCACCAGCGAGATCATTCGGTCAAGAAAGCCGTGTCCCTTGTCCATCGTGATGCGAATGACGATGCGGTCGCTCAGGACGCGTGTGCCGCCGGTGACCGCGCTGCGGTCTCCGCCGCTTTCGCGGATGACGGGCGCGGATTCGCCGGTGATCGCCGCTTCGTCAACGCTGGCGATGCCTTCAATCACGTCGCCGTCGGCGGGGATGACGTCACTGGTTTCGCAAACCACGGTGTCTCCTTTCTGTAATTCCGCAGCGGGGACTTTTTCTTCACGCCCGTTGCGCAGGCGACGAGCGATGGTGTCTTTCCGCGCCTTTCGCAGCGCGTTGGCCTGCGCTTTGCCGCGGCCTTCGGCGACGCCCTCGGCGAAGTTGGCAAACAAAACCGTGAACCAGAGCCAGACCGCGAGTTGCGCAATGAAGGCACGATCGGTCGCAGCTGTGAAAATGCCGACCGTGGTCAACGCCGCGCCCACCATGGTCACGAACATGACCGGGTTCTTGATCATCAGGCGCGGGTTGAGCTTGATGAACGAATCGCCAATCGCCGGCCCGACGATGTTCCAGTCAAAAAGAGAAGGAGATTTCTGCGTCATAAGAGTCTGAAGCAATGGTTAAAACAATCTCCCCTGAAAGTTGAGAAAATGCTCAACAACCGGGCCAAGCGTCAACGCCGGGAGGAAATTCAGCGCGCCGACCAGCAAAATCGTCCCAAGCAGCAACACGACGAACGTGCCGCCGGAAACCGGAAACGTGCCACTGCTCGGCGGCGCAATCTTCTTTTGCGCGAGCGAGCCGGCCATCGCCATTATGGGAATGATCATCAGGAAACGCCCGATGAGCATGGCGATGCCGAGCGTGATGTTATACCACGGCGTGTTGGCGGTGAGACCGGCGAAGGCGCTGCCGTTGTTGCCGGTGCCGGACGTGAAGGCGTAAAGAATCTCGCTCAGTCCGTGCGGGCCTTGATTGTTCAACCCGGCTTTGCCCCAATCGCTCACCACGCCCCACGCGGAGAAGCCCAGGACATCAATCGCGAGGATCAGCAGCGCCAGCATCGCCATTTTGACTTCGTAGGACTGGATTTTTTTGCCGAGATATTCCGGCGTGCGCCCAACCATCAGTCCGGCGATGAACACGGCGAGCACGACGAACACGAGCATTCCGTAAAGCCCCGCGCCGACGCCACCGAAGATGATCTCGCCGAGCTGGATGTTGAACAACGGCACGAAACCACCGAGCGCTGTGAACGAATCGTGCATTGAGTTGACCGCGCCACAAGACGCGTCGGTGGTGATCGTGGCGAAAAGGGCGGAGTTGAAGATGCCGAAACGCACTTCCTTGCCTTCCATGTTGCCATCGGCGGCGGCGATGCCGAGTTGCTGATGAATTGGATTGCCCTTCGCCTCAGCCCACCAGCAAAGCAGCAAGCCCGCCAGGAACAACGTGGCCATCGCGCTCCACACCGCCCAGCCGTGCTTCTGATTTTTCACCATCCGGCCCAGGTAATACGTCAACCCACTGCCGATGCTGAAGATGGAAAGCATCTGGAGAAAGTTCGACAATGGCGTTGGGTTCTCGAACGGATGCGCGGCGTTGGCGTTCGCGTAACCGCCGCCGTTCGTGCCGAGCATCTTGATGGCGACCTGCGACGCCATCGGCCCTTGAACGATGAGTTGTTCGTCTACGGTCTGTTTCTCCATGACTGCCTTGCCGTCAGCACCGAGAACGGTTTCGCCTTTGTCATTCTTCTTCTCGACCGAAATCTTGTACGGCTCGACGAGCCTGGCTTTCGTGTACGGCTTGAAATTCTGAATCATGCCTTGCGACACGAGCACGACGGCGAAAACCACACAGATGGGCAGCAGCAGGTAGTAGGTAACGCGCACGAGGTCCACCCAGAAATTGCCGATGGTCTTGACTGAATGCCGCGCGATACCTCGCACCAGCGCCGCCGCAATGGCGATGCCGGTTGCGGCGGAAACGAAGTTGTGAAATGCCAACCCGACCATCTGCGAGAAATACGACATGGTGGTTTCGCCGACATAGCTCTGCCAGTTCGTGTTGGTCGTGAAACTGACGGCGGTGTTGAAAGCGAGATGCTCGCTGAGCGGGCCAAGGCCCTGCGGATTCAGCGGGAGCAAATGTTGCAGCCGCAGAATCGCGTAAGTAAAAAGACAACTCACCATACTGAAGAGCAACATGGCGAAGGTGTACTGTTTCCAATCGTGCTCCTTGTCCGCTTTGACCCCCATCAGCCGATAGGTGAAGCGTTCGAGCGGGCGTAGCACAGGGTCAAACCACGTCTTGCCGTTGGCATCGAGCACTCGCACGAGAAACAGCCCCATCGGCCTGGTGATCGCCACGAGGGCGACGATGAAAAGGCCGAGTTGCAACCAGCCGGAAGTTTGCACAAGTGGAGTCGGTTAAAATTTTTCCGGCCGGATCATGGCCACGAACAAGTAGATGAACAGCAACAGGGCAATGACGCCCACAATGATATTTTCCATAGGTTTCTCTTACAGTTTCTCGCAAAAGCGGACGTAAAGGCCGCTAAGGACAAAGAACCCAACGACAATTCCAACAAAGATTAAGTCATTCATAATAATCCTTCCGCGGTGCATGTTCAGGCGAGGTCAGGGCGAGAACGTGCCGATTCCCCGCTGGCTGCGGCGTTCTCTGGGTAAACTGCGATCGGAACGGGTCGCGTTTTTGCACCGCGTGAAAGTCAAATCGGACTTTCTTCCGCTGAAAGCGGCCGGTTTGAATATCCTTCGGTGACCCGTTGATGATTTTCACCCGGTCACTGTGACTTCGGGTCCGAACCAGTGGTAGTTAAGTGATGAGCCGGAGTCGTTAAAAAATCGTTAAAATCAAATTGCCCAGCCAGACCATGCCGGCACCGATTTGAGAGCACGCACTGTCGCGAGAGGGGCTAAAGCGCGGCTCGCCCCCAGCCTGAGCTCGCTGACCGCGACCGGCCGAACCACGCACGAACAAACGCCACTTGATCCTTGCGCCGGTTTTGTTCGGCGCACTCACCGGTCACTGATCTTTGATCGAACTGGTGGCGTGGTCTTGAAGCCAGATCAAGTCGCGGTTGTCCTTCATGTTGGTGAACTCACGCTTTTGCCCCTTTTTGAACGGAGGAGTTGTGCGAGGGTCGAGCCACCGGTGGATTTCGGAGTGGCCGTCTGCAAAGGTCAGCCCGCCCGCTCCATTGTGGAAGGTTCCGGGAAAGTTTACTAAAATGGATCCCGAGCCCTTTGTCATGTCGATTGCAAAGTAGCCGTCGTCGATGCTGTCCTCGCGCTCGTCCAGATAAACCAAAGCTTGGGCCGGGGAGAGTCTGGTGAGCTGGGCCGTCTTGGCAAAAACGATAAATCCAAGTTTGGGATCCGGATTCCACGCCGGTGCGTTCGGGCCCATCCAGCCGTTCATGGAAATGCTGCGCACGCGCGGGCGCAAGACGCCACCGTTTTTTACCAGGATCCTGTCCGCCGGGCATTTGTAGGCTCCCGCCGTTTTCGTATACACACCCAATTGGGCGTACTTGGGATCCAGAATCAGGAGGACGTTTGTATTGTCAGGATTGTTGTCATTGAAATCGAGCCAGCCGGAAACCCAGTTGAACGGTCCCTTGACAGACCACAGGTTGCCGGGAATGAAGTCGTCGTTGTCGTGCGCGTACATGATCCAGCCCAGTTGCATCGTTCGAAGATTGTTCAGGCAGTAGATTCCCTGCGCCTTGATTTTCGCTTTGGCCAGGGCGGGCAACAACAGGCCGGCCAGAATGGCAATGATCGCAATTACCACCAGAAGTTCAATCAGTGTGAACGCATCCCGGCGGGAACTAGAAGTGGAGCTGTCCTGAATGGCGGGATTTCGAGCCATAAATAGAGCGTTTTAGGTCGGTCCAGGCACTGCCGCCGATCGAGCCAAACCTATTTCGCCTTCCTCGGCCGTCAACTCTTTT
>DATNDF010000304.1 GCA_035607015.1 Candidatus Angelobacter sp.
GGCGCGAAGCGCATCCTGTCGGGAATAGTTACTGACGCGCTGGCCCTCGCGAAGAAGGAGCCGCCTGCCAAACCTCCTTTTACAGTCCTGTTACAACAACCAGAAACGCCGTTTAAGACGTGGCTTGAATCGAAACTGAACGAGAAGCACGACGTTCGGATTATCCTGTTTAAACGAGCGAGTGAATTGCTTGCCCTGATGAATCAGCAGCCATTCGATGTCGCTGTTGTCTGCGGAATAGAGTGGGACACACTCACTCACTTGGAGTATAAGTATCGTACCCCTGAAGCTTTCAAGGTGCTGGCCGGTTTGAACGCGCGGTACGGCAAACCGATTATCACCATGAAAGGATTAGCGACGCAGGAGCTTGTCGAGAGGTTGGAAGGCGAGAATGAACTCGACTTTTGGTACGGTCGGTTCTCGACGCGGGAGTTCTGGGACACCTTAGAAAGCTGTTTGCCGATCCGACGTGACTCCGCGCATGACGCTGCTAACGCGGCGCCTCAACCTCCGAGGGCGCGGCCTCCTCGAATTGTAGTGAATGACGACGAGGAAATGCAGCGGGAGATCATTCGTATTCTCGTCAAGACATCCTATAAGGATGCGACCGTGCTGTTGTTCGATGATGCTGAGGAAGCCTTAAAGGAACTAAAAAGAGAACCCCCTGACCTTTTCACGACCGACGTGCAGCACGCCAAGATAGATGGCTTTCAGATGCTAGGGCAGCTCGCGAAAATGGAACCGAAGTGTCCCGCCTTTGTAATCTCTGGCGCTGTAAGTAGTGAGAAGGTACTGCGCTATACAGACCCTAAATTGGACGTTACGTTTTTCTCCAAGCCCTTCAAGATTCCAGAGTTCAGAAGGGAACTGGAAAAATACTTTGGCCCCACTGAGCTACCGGATAGACCAGTTCCAAAGCACGAAGCATGAACAGCCAGCCCTGGATTCTCCTCGACACCGAAACGACGGGCTTCGCCGCACCGATCTTCGTTGTTGAACTGGCGGCCCAACGGATGCGTGGTTGGGAACCGGACGGCGTGCCGTTCCGCAAGTTGCTGAATCAAAATGCGGACATTCCGGCCGAAGCCTCGCGCGTCCACGGTTATACTCGCGAAATTCTTGAGCGCGATGGCGAGCCGCCCCGCGAGGTCTATCGGGAGTTTTCAGAATACGCGGGCAATCTGCCGCTCGTTTCATTCAACCTCGCATACGATCTGGACGAAGTGCTGACGCCGGAATGGAAGCGGCTGGCCGTTGCGCCAATTGGTTTGCCGGGCCTCTGCGCTCTGCGTCTGGCCCAGCGTCTTCTTGATCCCGTGCCCGCCGGCAACTGCAAGCTGCAAACGCTCCGCCAGTATTACCGTCTGCCCGAACGCGGCGCGCACACAGCGCTGGGCGATGTTCAAACGGTCGCGGATTTATTCGCGCAAGTGCTCCATCCAATCGCCGAACATCGCGGCCTGGACACCTGGGAAAAGCTCACCCACTATGCAGTGGAGGAATGGTATCCGTCCCGCATCGCCTTTGGAAAACACAAGGGCAGGTTGGTTCACGAATCCCGGAAAGACGCGGAATTGCGCCGCTGGCTCGACTCGCTGGCCAGTTCGAGCAATGCCCGCAACGCTCAGATGGGTCGCTGGTATCTGCGCCAACTGACTGTCACGAAGGAAGCGGACACGACGGTATTCTCCGCCTCCGAAGTCGAACGCAAAGGCAAACGAGCCGAAACACCACGCGCCGGCACCGTCGCCGCGCTGGTCATCTACGCAAATCCCGAATTGGAAGAACTCCGTCAGCTTGTCGCCGGCGCGCGGGCGCGTCTGGCGGAACTGGAAACGGACTACACGACAGAGAAGGCGCGCGTGGACGCCATGCAAGCCGCCCTGTTCCGGCGCTTGCGCGAGCACTACCAGAAACGCGACCGGCTGCGGCTCATCGTTGACTATCGCAAAAAGTATCTGGACTCGTTGATTCGTGGCGGCGAGGAGGAGGCGAAACAAGCGGAAGAGAATTACGAGCGGGCCAGGGCGCAATCCGAAAAGGATTACGAGGAAACAGCGGCAGCCGTAGCGAAGAAGAAACAACTCACGCCTGACGAGGAAGCCGAATTGACCCGGCTGTGGAAGAAGCTGGTCAAGTTGTATCACCCCGACCGCTTCGCCGACCAGCCCGACAAGTTGGAGACTTATCACAAACTGACCAGCGCCATCAACCGCGCGAAGGACACCGGCGATATCAAGACGCTCCGTGAAATCGCCGAAGACCCGCACGGATACATTTTGCGACAGGGCTGGACGAGTCTGGACTTCAGCGACGGCGCGGAACTATCGCAATTGCGCAAGCTCTACGAAAGCCTGCAACTGGAAATCATCGAGGTCCTCGAAACGTTGAACCGGCTGCGGGAAAGTCCCGACTTCGAGCTTTGCCGGTTCACCGAGAAGAAACCGGGCGTGCTGGACGAACTCGCGGCAGAACGAAAGAAGATGCTCGAAAAGGAAAGCGCCGACCTGGAAAAGCAGGCCGGACAACTCGCAACGGAGATCGAAGAATTGTCTGGAGAGACGCCCGATCACATCGTATAGCCCGCTCGCCGCCTCCTTTGAGCGACATCGGGCTTGAGCGGCCTGATAACCAACAGCGCCATGAAACGAACCGAAGAAGGAGGCGGGTCCCGCGGCAGGGAAATGTTGTGGTCGTCCCTCCTCTGGGCGGTCGGCGGTTTCGCGGTCTATGTGCTGAGCTACGGACCGATTGTTTGGATCGAGCCCAAAATTGGGAGCAAACACGTTCGCTCCATCATTGAAGGAACCTACGTGCCCGCCAACTACGTGCTGTTCGAGACGCCGCTGCGCCCTTTCGGAGACTGGTACGTCAGCATGTGGGTTGACCTTTCTCCGGTTGCACAATGAAATTGCGAACGCGGCTTGCAGCCGGTGGCCCGGTCCGTAAACTTCCGTCTCGTCCGATGCGCAAAATGTCCATCGTCCTCCTCCCGCTGCTTGTTGTCTTCTGCGCCTGGTGCGCCCCGGCCTCGCTCACTGCCGCGCTCCCGCCCGCGGGTTCGCCTTATTCCGCGTTCCACACGGAAAAGCTCGCCGAAATGGACGCCGCCATCGAACGCGCCCTCGCGGACCATGATTGCCCCGGCGTTGTGTTGTGGCTGGAGCGGAATGACGCCGCGTATCACAAGGCCTACGGCAAACGCGCCCTCGTGCCCGCCGGGGAACCAATGACCGAGGACACGATCTTCGACGCGGCATCTCTGACCAAGGTGATCGCCACCACACCGGCGGTGATGCTGTTGATCGAACGCGGCAAGGTCCGCCTCGACGAGCGCGTCCAGGCGTACATCCCGGAATTCACCGGCGAGGGCAAGGAAGCCGTCACCATCCGGCAGCTCATGACGCACACGTCCGGACTGCGGCCCGACATCAGCACACAGCCGCCCTGGTCGGGTTACGACACCGCCATCCGAATGGCCTGCGCCGAAAAACTTCTCTCGGCGCCCGGCGCAGTTTTTCGGTACAGCGACATCAATTTTTTCATGCTCGGCGAAGTCGTACGGCGCGTCAGCGGACTGAACCTGAACGAATTCGTCGCGCGAGAAATCTACGGACCGCTCAAAATGGCGGACACCGGTTTCCTTCCGCCAGCCTCGAAGCTTCCCCGCATCGCGCCGACGGAAAAAGTCAACGGCCGGGTTTTGCGCGGCACGGTGCATGATCCGACCGCGCGGTTCATGGGGGGTGTGGCGGGTCACGCGGGACTGTTCACGACCGCCGCCGATCTGGCGCGCTATGCCCGGATGCTGCTCAACCTCGGGGAACTTGACGGCGTCCGCATCTTCAAACCGGAGACCGTCCGATTGATGACCAGCGTGCAGTCGCCGGAGGGCGTCCCGGCGCGGCGCGGGCTGGGCTGGGACATTGATTCAGGCTACAGCCGTCCGCGCGGGAAGATTTTTCCGCCCGGTTCCTACGGCCACACCGGCTTCACCGGCACCGCGCTCTGGATTGATCCCTTCTCGAAAACCTTCTGGATTTTTCTGTCGAACCGCGTCCATCCAGACGGCAAGGGCAACGTGCTCGGGTTGGAAGGCGAGCTGGCCAGTCTCGCGGGGCAGGCTGTCATCGGCTTCAACTTCTCCTACGTGCCGGGTTCGCTAACGCCGCGTCCAGCCGAGGAAAACGCGATTCCGGCAAAAAAGGCAGCTTCGTTAAAAACGGTCGAGGTTCACAACGGGATTGACGGGCTGGCGAAGCGGCATTTCGCGCCGCTCAAGGGATTACGGGTCGGTCTCATCACCAACCACACCGGCCAAGATCGCGAACGCAATCCAACCATCGACCTGTTGAAGAACGCCCCGGACGTGCGACTCAGGGCGTTGTTCAGCCCGGAGCACGGCATTCGCGGCGCGCTCGACGAAAAAGTCGGCGACAGCACGGATGAAAAAACCGGTCTGCCGGTTTTCAGCCTTTACGGCGCGCGACGGGCGCCGTCACCGGAACAATTGAAGGACCTCGACGCGCTCGTGTTCGACATACAGGACATTGGCTGCCGCTTCTACACCTACATCGCCACGCTGGGCAACTGCCTGGAGGCGGCCGGCCAAGCGAGGTTGAAATTTTTAGTGCTCGACCGCGTGAACCCGATCAACGGCACGCGCATCGAAGGGCCGGTTTATCGGGGTGAAAGCAGTTTCACAGCATTTCACTCCCTTCCGCTGCGCACCGGCATGACCATGGGAGAGCTGGCCAAAATGTTCAACGCCGAGCGCGGCTTTGACGCGGACCTCACCGTCGTTCCGATCGAGGGCTGGACGCGCGACCTTTGGTTCGACCAGACCCGTCTGCCGTGGACGAATCCATCGCCGAACATGCGCAACCTGACCGAGGCGATCCTGTATCCGGGCGTCGGTTTGCTGGAGACGGCGGTCTCCGTCGGCCGCGGCACGGATACGCCGTTTGAGGTCGTCGGCGCGCCGTACGTGGACGACGTGAAGCTCGCTGCGGAGTTGAATCGCGCGAACCTGCCGGGCATCCGCTTCGTGCCGGTTCGCTTTGAGCCCACGGCGAGCGTGTTCAAGGATAAGTCGTGCGGCGGCGTTTACCTGATGGTGACCGATCGCGACGCGCTCGAAGCCGTGGACGTTGGAATCACTCTGGCACTCGCCTTGCAACGGCTTTACCCGAAGGATTTCGCGCTGGAAAAAGTGCAGCACCTGCTGCAGGACCCGCCGACCCTCGACGCCATCAAAGCCGGCAAAACGCTGTCGGAGATCAAACAGCTTTGGGCGAACGATCTGGACGAATTCAGGAAGCGGCGCGAGAAGTTTTTGATCTACCGCTGAGCGGAGGCTTGGTCGTGTGTGCCTGCCTTCCCATCGTCTCCCGCGGCAAAAAAACGAAAAAGTTTGTTCCCCGTTCAGTACCGCTTCTTCGGACTTGGATCCGGCAGCTCGGCGGGTTTGTCCGCGATCGTCAGCGTGATCGTCTCGTTCGATCGCCACGGCCGCGACCGGCGATTGATGTAAAGGGTGCGCGGGATCAATTCGATTTCGTGCCCGAACAAATCAAACGTCACCGTCCCCGGCAGATAGGTCAGGTCCTCGAATTTCACCCGGCCGAACGGCACCGGCTTTTGGGGAACATCAAACAACACCGTGGCGTCCGGATTGGCCGCCGTTTCACCACCGAACACGATCTTCAGGTTCGCGATGTTCAGCTTCGGCTGGTTGACGATGATGGCGGGCGCGCCGTTGGTTTCCTGCGTAAAGGTCACGCGCCACGGTCCCCGCCGGGTGCGCAGGTGCTGGTCGAGCTCGAACCCGCCGATGTAAATCGCCAGCGCCAGCAGCAGGCCGCCAAGGACAGGTTTCGCCAGGCCGTTCGATCGCATTTTGAAGGCGAAGACTTCGCGAGCGGAAAGGCGATGTCAAGCCGCCGGGATTGAATGGGGTTTATTGGCCGGGAAAGAATGTATTGCTCATCCAGATCAGCAGGCCGAGCAGGGCCAACCCGAGAAGCAGACTGCCGGCGATCAGTTTCTTCTCCACCGGCAGCAACGGTTCATACTTCATTTTCTTCAGCTCCTCGGACAATTTCGGTTCGTCAGGCATGGGGATCCTCCGTATCTTCAGCCGATCGCGAGCGGCGGTTTCACGCCATGGAAGAAAAGCCAGGAGATTAACAGTCCGATCCAGATGATGAATCCGAACAGACAGACGACATAAACCGCCGCCAGCCGGCCGATGCCTTCCTCCCATAGCTTCCTGAAGTTCGACACCACCCCGATGGTGAAGAATGTCAGCACGAAGAACAATACTCGAAAAACATCCGTGCCCGCCGTCACGGTCTTTGCGGCGGCAGTCCCGCCGGGAGACCCAAGGCAAATCACCAGCATCACAAGAAACGTGGCGGCATAACCCAGGATGAACTTCGGGAAACGTTCCCAGATTTCAACCGCGCGCACCCTTTCGCCGGTGCGATTTTCGATTTTCGAGCACCAGATGACGGCAAGGATGAACGACCAGATGCCGATGAACATATCGATGAACACCTTGACCGTCGTCGCGGTCATCGTCATCCAGCCTTCCTGATAGCGAATACCCGCCTCGGCTGCTTTGGCGCGAATCAAGGAGTCGGTGATGGTCCCGCTTGCCACCGCCGCGCCGTCGGTCTTTACGGCCAGCCCCATCCACGCCCCCGCCACCATCGGTTCCTGATGCAGGAAATGCCGGGCGACGAACGGCAGGAACAACAACTCGACCACGGCAAAGATGACCACCAGCGACGAAACCATGATGGGCACGACGGGCCGCGCGCGAATCGCCGCGCCGGTGGCGATCGCGGCGGACACACCACAAATGGAAATGCCCGACGCCAGCGGCGCCGCCCATTCACGGCTGAACCGGAAATACTTTCTCGCGACGAAATAAACCAGCGCCCAGTAGATGAGATACGCTTCGACGATGGCGCACAGTCCTCGAAACAGGACGGTTTTGGCCAGACCCATGGCTTCGGCGCTTTTCACGCCCAACGTCGCGCCGAGCAGCACGATGGCGATCTTGATGTAAAGCTCCGGCCGGATCGCATCCTGCATCGCGCCCGCCAGCCGGGGCAGAAAATTGCCCGCCACCAACCCTGCCAGCAGTGCGACAATGAATCCGGCCTCGCCCGTAAGGTTCAACGACCAGGGGATGCCGAATTTTTTCAGCTCGACCGGCGTGGCGGCGATGTAAGCGAAATGGCCGAGGGCAAAGCATCCGTAGCCGATGAAAAAGACCAGGCTGAAGGCGATCACGAATTTGCTGAACCGCACGCGCAGGCACATTTTCGCTGCTACCGTGAGGATTCCCAGCAGAAGGAGATAGGTGAAAATCAACGAGGCAATGCCCTCGACGCGCGGGTAATTCTTCGAGACCGGCGTCATGATGTCCGGAACCCGCGTCCAGACGTTCGTCTTGATGGCCCAGCCAAAGACCTCAACGCCACTGAATCCGAGAAGGGAAACCAGAAAGAGGGAAAGTCCGATCATCAGCGCCAGCCAGTCCTCGCTGATTTTGGGCGTCACGGGTTTGCCAGCGGCAATTTGCGTGGGACTGGAACTGCTCAGACTCATCGCGTTGGTCGGGAACCGGCGCGACAATTACAAAAACCCGGCGCCGATTGAAAGCCATTTTTGCGCGCTCCCCGGACCGGCGCCGCCTATAAAACATTTGCGCGGCATGGAACGCTGCTTTTATGGTTTCCCTCAGATGACCGAGAGCACAGGAATCCTGTCCGCCACGCCAGCGGTTATGCCGCCTTTGGACCCCGGATTCCGCCCGATTTCATTGGGGAACCGGAGCTACAAACAGACAGTCGCAGCCGCGAAAACCAGGGTTCCGCTGGCCATCGCTCTGGAACGAAACGACGGGCAGATCTCCGTTTTCAATACAGAGATCCTGCCCGTCATTTCAGGTCGCGACGCGGCGACTCATCTGTATATCGAACGTCTGGTTAAATTCCTTCTCTGGCAAATCGGCGGCTGGAAAATCACGATCGCCGGGTCCAGTTCGATTGGTGACCACATCGCGCAGATTTACTCGCACGCCGGCGCGCGCGCGTTCGACGTGAAGTTAATGGAGCAGGTTTACGAGAAAAAGTTTGTCGTCGCGACGGTTGATCACGCAAAAACACCGACCGCCCGCGAATCGTCCATGGCGCTCGGCGGACATCTGGACGGCTGCCGCATCGGTTTCGACCTCGGCGCCAGCGACTACAAACTCGCCGCCGTGCAAAATGGCGAAGCCGTCTTCACGACTGAGATTCCTTGGGACCCGCGACCGCAGACGAATCCCGATTGGCACTATCAAAAAATCAACGACGGCTTGAAACTCGCGGCAAAGCATCTGCCGCGCGTGGATGCCATCGGCGGCAGTTCGGCGGGCATTTACATCGACAACAAGGTCATGGTGGCGTCGCTGTTTCGCGGCGTGCCTCCTGAACTTTTCGCGCAAAAGGTCAAACCGCTGTTCCTGAACCTGCGCAAAGAATGGGATGTGCCGTTTGAGGTGGCCAACGACGGCGACGTGACCGCCCTCGCAGGCGCGATGTCGCTCCAGACGAACGGCGTGCTCGGCGTCGCGATGGGCTCGAGCCAGGCGGCGGGTTTCCTGGACGCGCAGGGCCGCATCACCGGCTGGCTGAATGAGCTGGCCTTCGCGCCGATTGACTATAACCCGCGCGCCGCGGCGGACGAATGGTCCGGCGACACCGGCTGCGGCGTGCAGTGCTTCTCGCAACAGGCGGTCGTTCGGCTGGCGCCGGCGGCGGGAATCGAGTTGCCGAAAGGACATCCCGCGGAACAGCTCAAGTTCGTCCAGGAATTGCACAAGCAGGGCGACCCGCGTCCGCCAAAGATTTTTGAAACCATCGGCGTGTATCTTGGCTACGCGCTGGCGCAGTATGCAGACATGTATGACTTCCGCCATCTGCTCGTGTTGGGCCGCGTAACCTCCGGCGCGGGCGGCGACCTCATCGTGGAGAAAGCGAAGGAAGTCCTATCCGCCGACTTTCCCGAACTGGGACAAAAGCTTTCGGTCCACTTGCCGGATGAAAAGAGCAAACGGGTCGGGCAGGCGGTTGCAGCGGCGAGTTTGCCAAACATAAAGTGAAAAATCTGTGCTACAGGAAATGGCGCATCGGGTTTTGCGTCGTGATGGTCGGCGCTCTGACGTTATGGCTGATGGTTTATCCGCACCGTTCCAAGGAACCAAGTTACCAAGGACGCACACTAACAGAGTGGCTCAGTGATTGTTCAGTATACCCCCCTCCCGTCCTTGGCGAGAGTCCGAGAGTATTCAATTCGCATTTCCCGGCAACCGAGCATGCGGTGAAAGAAATCGGTACGAATGCGATACCAACCCTGCTCGAAATGCTCCAGGCGGGAGATTCAACGACGGATCTGAAAGCCAAACTGAATGTGTTATTGAATCGACAATCGATAATCCATTTCCGCTTTCGGTCTGGTTCCGACTATCGACGTTTGGCGGTCTTCGGCTTTGAAATCCTCAACAAGGATGCGGCGCCCGCCGTGCCTGCCTTGATTGGTTTGTTGAACAACCAGCATACCATTGCTCGGTATCATGTTATCCAGGCTTTGGAAAACATCGGGCCTGCGGCTAAAGGCGCTGTGCCCGCATTGCTCTTACGCGTTAACGACGAAGAAGTAAGCACTCGATACGCTGTGCGTTATGCCCTTACAAAAATCGACCCCGAAGCCGCCGCGAAAGCGGGGGTAAAATAACTGGTGCTTGTGTCAATCTCATCTCCTACCTCGCTAAATGCCCAGATCAGTTTCCGCAAAGATCCCGCTTCAGATGGAAAATATCTATGAACCCCTATTACCACTTCGTCTCCGAATACGCCTGCTTTGCCAAAGAGGGCCGGACTTATCCGCTCGGCAACTTCGCGCCATTACCTCGACCGCAAATCGCGCCGGACGCGCCGAAGGTTTTGATTTTTTCACCGCATCCGGATGACGAGGTCATCATCGGCGGGCTGGCGTTGCGGCTGTTGCGCGAGGCGAAATGGAATGTCATCAACGTCGCTGTCACGCAAGGCAGCAAGAAAGAGCGTCAGGCGGAACGGTTGAAAGAATTGAAGAATTGCTGCGACTGCATTGGCTTCGGCCTGTTGCAGACCGCGCCAAACGGGCTCGAGAAAGTGATCCCAAAAACTCGCGCGCAGGAACCGGAGCACTGGGCGCAATCGGTCAAAGTAATCGCCGACATTCTCGCGGGGCATCGACCGCGCTTGATTCTCTTTCCGCACGACCTTGATTGGAACAGCTCCCATGTCGGCACCCATTTTCTGGTGATGGACGCGCTCAAGAGTTTGCCGCCGGATTTCACTTGCTTCACCGTCGAGACCGAGTTCTGGGGACAGAATCCGGCGCCGAACCTGATGGTCGAACTGAGCGTGCAGCAGGTTGCGGATCTCATCACCGCGTTAACGTTTCACGTCGGCGAAGTTCAGCGCAATCCATATCACCTCTCGCTGCCCGCCTGGATGATTGACAATGTGCGTCGTGGGGCGGAGTTGGTCGGCGGCCAGGGCGGGGCCGCGCCGGACTTCACCTTCGCGACGCTGTATCGGCTGCGAAAGTGGAGCGACGGTGGGCTGGAAAACCACTACGAAGGCGGAAAGTATTTGAGTTGCGGCGACAAACCGGACGCGCTGTTTCCATGATTACAGGGCGTGACGTCCCATCACGCCGGCCGGGTTGCAACTCAATCTGCGGCGGGCTGAGGACGGTCCGCACTTCCGCAGATTCACGGCTTGTCCGAATGCCCATTGAACTCCGCGAGCATTACGGCAATGGGATCAAGGTCATCCTTCACGGTGTGTTTCCCTTCGGTGTCGTCGTAGCCATTCAACATGAGTGAAAAGGCGAGGTGTTCGCCCGTGGCCGTCGTTACATAGCCGGACAAGGTGTGAACATAACCAATGGTTCCGGTTTTCGCTTGGACGTTTCTGGCGGCGGCGGTGCCTTTCATGCGATTGCGCAGGGACCCGTCCACACCCGCGACCGGCAGCGCATCGCGAAAAACCTGCGCGGCGCGATGCCCGTTCATGAAGGCGAGCAATCGAACGAAAGCGTCTGGCGTGACCAGCGCGCTGCGCGACAGACCGGAGCCCTCATCGAACAACAATTCGCCGCGTTTGATGCCAGCCTCCTTCGCGAAGCGGTTCAGTTCCGCGATACCCGCATCTTCGGTCGTTTGTGTTTTGTTCCCGGGCTTTTGATTGCGCGCCCCAACCTGGAGCAGCAACAACTGCGCATAGAGGTTTTGCGACGGCTTCAACATTTTCATGAGAATCTCTGAAAGGGGGCGCGATTCAACTGAGGTGATCTCGATCAATTTCGCCACATCAAGCGGCTGCCCTTCCCGCTCGAGCCAGTTCACCGAGCGGGTCTTTCCTGCAACGACGATTCCGCGTTTTTCGATTTGCTCCCTGAGCCGCGTGACAAACCAGAGCGCCGGATTGTGGACGCTGACGGCGTCGGCATGGTTCGTCCCCAGCGGCAGCTGGCCGGAGACGTAAACCGTGTTTTCACCGATGGGCCGGTACAAATTGATTTCGCGCCTGCCGCCTTTCTCCACGGTCCTGACACGATTGACGAAGATGAGGAAACTCGTCTGTGGCTTTGTCGTGATGAGACAGGGTTCGCCGGTTTTTGCACCGGGTTTGAAGACCAGATCAACGACGTTGTCTTCCTGCGTGAGCGCCGAGACTTCCGCGCCGTAGTAATTCTGCAGATCGTCCCAGGTCCAGCTCGAACCCAGGGGCGGCCCACGAAAAAAACTTTCGTCGCCAACGAGGTCGCCTTCGATCCGTTTGACGCCCGTTGCCAGAAGCGCGTTGACCAGGGGCTCCAGCGTTTTGCCATAGTCGCCGTCGTTGAACCGGGCGGCAAACGACGGGTCGCCGCGGCCGTAAATGACAAGGTCGCCTCTTACCGCACCCTCCGCGTCCGGTTTGCCGGAGGCGTAAAGAGACGTCTTGATGCGATAATCCGGGCCCAGCCGGTCGAGCGCGAGCGCAGCGGTGAACAGCTTGGCGTTTGAGGCGGGCTTGAGCAGCTTGTAGGAGTTGGTTTCAAAGAGTGTCGTGCCGGAATCGAGCGAAACGATCTTCGCTCCCCAGGCGGCCGATACGAAGCGTGGCTGTAAAAGGTGCCCGGTGATTTTTGCGCGCAGTTCCGATAGCGTGGCGGCAGGCGGATGGTTTGCTACGGTCGCACCAGGTTGAGCGGCAATTGTCGAAGCGGCGAGGGCCAGTCCGCTCGCACGGCAGAGCAAACTGTTCAAGATGGATCGAATCAGGCACATGGCACCGGTTGTTTAGCTTTATCTAAACGCGTCACTTTCACGAAAACTGGCAGCCCGTTGTTCCGCTTCACGAACTTCTTCCTTAGACATTTGCTTCGCCTGTAAACCGAGCTTCGCCGTTGCATTTGTATCGCCATGCCTCGCCGCTAAGAAGAGCCATTTGTAACCCTCAACTAAATCCTTTGATACGGCGACTCCGTCCGAATACATAACCCCGAGGAACGATTGTGCTTGAGTGTCGCCTTTATCGGCTGCCAACCGAAACCACTTCGCTGCTTCGTCCACATTTCGCGAAACCCCGCGCCCTTCGTAATACATCACGCCAAGCGTGGCTTGTGCCGGGGTGAACCCTTGACCTGCGGCTTTGTGAAACCATATCGCCGCCGCCTCTTCATTCTTCGCTATCCCCCGGCCTTTCGCGAGACACAAACCAAAGTTGAATTGCGCCATGACATTTCCTTGATTGGCAGCTTTGCCAAACCATTTTGCCTCTTCCACCGGGTCCTTCGCTACTCCTTGTCCTTTTGTGCAACAAAGCCCTAACTTAAATTGTGCAGGAGCGAATCCCTGATCGGCCGCCTTGCGAATCCATTTCGCAGCTTCCACTTCATTCCGCGCTATCCCTTCACCCATCTCAAGACATAGACCAAAGTTGAATTGCGCTTGAGCGAACCCCTGAACGGCAGCGCTCCTAAACCAATTTACTGCCTCGACATTGTCCTTCGGAACACCATTGCCGCGCTGATAAAGAATTCCGAGGTTGTACTTCGCATTGGGGTAGTCCTGGTCTGCTGCCCTGCGAAACCATCTTAAGGCTTCCTCATCGTCCTTCGGAACGCCTTTGCCGCCTGCGTAGCACAAGCCCATCCAGAATTGCGCCTGTATGTGCCTACTATCGGCCGCCTTGCGGAGCCATTTAACTGCTTCCACTTCGTCCTTCGTTACACCCTCTCCTTTTGCGAGACATAGACCAAGGTTGAATTGCGCCATTGCGTTGTCTTGATTGGCCGCTCTGCCAAACCATTTGACTGCTTCCGCGTAGTCCTTCCTCACGCCGTCTCCTTCGTGATAACGAACTCCAAGATTGCACTGGGCTGTTGCGTTCCCGCGGCCAGCCGCCTCCATGAGTTGGTCGAGAGATGGTGTGTTTTGACTGACGTGTTTGTCTTTGGGTTTGCAAGAAGTAACCGAAAAAACGAGTTGGACGAGCAAAAGAACAGGAATCCAATGAGTCCGATTCGTTCTCATGCGATATAACTAGCTTCTTCCAGTTCTTGTTCAAGTCTGATTGGTTCATTTAAGCTATCGCCTCCAATTATGCGCAAGCTGACACCACCGGACAGTCATCACCTGAACGCCGCGTCCGGCTGGTTGGAATTGGGGAATGCCGCCGAAGCCAGAGCCGAACTGACGCGCGTCTCGGCAACAAACCGGAACCACCCCGCCACGCTCGAACTGGAATGGCAGATTTGTGCCGCGGGAAAGGACTGGCTGTCCGCTCTGGCAGCGGCGCAAAAACTGGTCCGACTCGATCCCGCAAACGTTTCGGGTTGGATTCACCAGTCGTAC
>DATNDF010000305.1 GCA_035607015.1 Candidatus Angelobacter sp.
CTCCAGCAGAAGGCGCGGTTCGTCGTTCAGTGTTTTCAGGTTCATGTGTTCAGATGGTTTGTGTTGTGGTTTTGCAAACGAGTTCTTTAAGGTGCGCCACATCGGAGTGATGGAGCGGAAACAGCAATGCTGCGGCGCTGCGGCGCACAGTGTCGCCCAACAATGCAACTTCGGTAACAGAGGGCGGCATATCCGATACTCGCAAACGGCGGCTGGCAAGGCGCGACGCTTCCCGACCATTGCCAGCGGCGGCATGCCGATGAATAGCCAGCACTGGCGGCACTTCCGGCAAGTCGGCGAGCTTTCGCTCGTTCCCGCGCGGAAAAGCGAGGCGCAGGAGATTAAACAGAGCGTAGGCAATGGCCTGTGATTTGGTCTCTCCCGCCCAAGAAACTTTCGGCTTTTCGCTCCAATTCAGCAACGAGAGTGCCCACACTAAGTCGGCCAGTAGATCGTCATCTGTTTCTCCCTCGATGAATGCAATCACGTCGTCCAAGAGCGCGGGAATTCCATTGTCGGGCAACTCATCAAGACCTGACTGTTCGGCCCGAATTAGGCGGCGGCTGAAGATACGATTCAGTACGTCAACGAAATCGCCGTCGTTCCAAACCACGTCTCTCGCCTGCTCGTCCCACGTGAACCAATAGTGGCCAGCACCACCATTTACAGCCACGCGTTCAAGGTGTTGACGAAAATGAAGCGGAACACTTTTGCCGTCATTATCCTTGTACGGGAATCCGGTGATCGAGGCGAGTGAAGCGGCGAGGCGAAACTCTACTTTGCGGTCATCCGCGTCTCGCAACCAACGCCCAGAAAGCCCGACCAACGGCTGGCATTTCGTGACCGGAATCTGGTCGTTTCGTCCCGTTGTCCACGCCAAGCTTCGCGCTAACGCACGTTCAGCTTGGCCGAGTGCAACGAGCACCGCTTGGAGACGTGAAGCACGGCCATCCTTGCAAAGATCGAGAATGCGGTTTTCGAGTTGGCTCAGGGCGCGCGAGACGGATGCCGGGACTTGCTTCGCCGACGGTCCTGCCTTATCTCGAAGCCGCGCGAGCCAAGGATCAATCTCGCTGAGTAAGTCGGCACTGGCATTCCGCCGTACGACAACTCTATCCAAGGGCGTCGCAAAATACGAAAGGCCGTTCCTCACCTGAAACCCGAATCGCTGAAATGCAGAAATCCCTCGATCAACACCCAGCGTAACGACGGCGCGAGCAAAGTCCACGCCGTTGCGCGCGGCGCGTTGGCCGAGTTGCGCGCGTCCTTCGCTCAATACGGTTGTCAGTTCTACGAGACCGACCGGCTTGCTCCAAAGTGGCAACCACATTTCCGCGCGCGAATTTTCTTCATCTGCGGGGCTGGCGCTGCCATATCCTACGGCGGCCTGCCGAACACAGAAAGGATACGCCAACGCACCCGGCTCTGTTCCCTCAAGTCGGCGCACTGCCGCAGCGGCGAACAGCAATGCACCTTCAAGCATCAAAACGAAATCCCAGGGATTGACCGCCGATTCGCTCCCGAATCCACTCGTAGTGTTTGCGCCGCCTGCCGCGCCGGGAAGGAATTGTCCCACGGGCGCTTTGCTGGTTGGCACGGCGACCGCGCTTCCAAACAGCGAGCTTTCGAGCCAACCTTTCGCCTGGGCAGTCGGCGCGCCGGTTTCTGGACTGATAATCTCGATCAGCCGTTGCATGAAATTGTTTGTGAACTCCAGCCGGCCATCGTTGCCGCCCGTGCCGAGCAGGGGTGGATATTTTGCCCCGTCGTCGGTGAGTACGAACGCTGCATCAAGCCAGTTTAGAGCGCCGTCAGGAAAAGTATTTCGGCAATGTCTTAAGAGTCGTTCTTTTTCGTCCGGGCTCGGCTTTTCTTTGAGTCCGATGGATTTCAGAGCGGCGCGTGCGGATGAAATCGCTTCGCGAAAATGTAAGAAGCGTTCGCCTGTACTTTTGTCGATTGCGGTGATCGCTTCCGTGTTGTCTTTCCTGTGAAATCCGCTTCCCCCGTTCCACGGGGCAAGGATTGGCGTAGGTGAGTAGTGTCGGAGAAAAAACTGAATCAGTCCTTCGCGGTCGAACTTGCTGTGCAGCACAAATGCGTCGCGCTCCCAGTGACCGACCGCTTGAGTGTCACCATCTTGCTCGTTTACTGAGATCAACCGGAGCATGCCCAATGCTTTGAGATAGTGCGCCAGTGGCATCGGTGCGCAGCCGGGGAGTGGCAAGGAATTCATGATTCACCTCCTTTGAGGCCGGATTCAGCCGCGGATGCCCGCATGTCCGCCGCGCGCAGGAGACTTTCCAAATACGCAAGCTGGAACGGACCGTATCGGTTTCGCAATGCGATCATCCGACCAAGCCATGAAGGTGTGCCGTTTGCCTGTTGTCCTATTTCCATTAGCAAGAGATCAAGTGAGATTCCCGGAAGCGATAAGCCGTCGAATTCCACCGGGCCAATTGGGTCGTCTTGAAGAATTCCTCTCGCGATACGGGCGTCGGGTCTTTCGGGTGGCGGTTCTTCGCCGGGCAGAGAGCGGATCGAAAGCCGTACCTTTCCGTGATGCGCCGCGATAAGGTAGGCGATTAAATCGCGTTCAGGCGCATTGCGTGGCCCATTTTGCAGCCACGCCAATGCGGAGGCAAACTCGTGGCGGAAGAAACAGCGCTCGCAACGCCCAGTTGCGTTCGCGGACTTGGCCCAGATCTCCGTTCTGCGCTCTGTGTCGCCTTGGATGAGCATCTTTTGGAATGCCGCGTGCGCCTTCCCGACATCATGCCAGCGGGCTGCGTTTGTGAATGCGTCGGCGAATTGGGCGGGAACAAGTGGGAGAAGCTTACCCATTTCGTTCACGACGTGTTGCGTGTGGTCGCTCAACTTCACCCATGCCCGCTGGAAACTCAGGCGGTTGTCCGAATAAGCAGCCGCACCAGTCCGCTTGGGTTGCGCCAGTGCGGAAACGTCGGGATCGAATTTCGCCGCGCCGAACCAACCAAGTTCAGTTGAGTAACCACCGGCCCGCACATCCAGTAGGTACGTAACACCCGCACGAGCGGTGGACGTTTCTTCCCATTTCTCATTTAGCTGATTCCAAACGTGGGCTCGAAGTTTCGGAGCGCCCGCCTTGCTTTCCGCTTTACGGAGTCTGTCGAGGAACTCTCGAAAACGCGGCAGCGAGACGCGGCACAGTTCCTCACGGGTTGCTTTTGGCTCAGCGGGCGCTGGGGGACGCCCACCCAAGTTGCGCCAAAACACCTGCACGTCGATGTCATCGCCATCCCGAATGTAGCGACTGATGTCGAGGTCGTGGCCTGCCAGGTCGGGCGTAGTGTCGAACAGTTCGACAATGTCTTTGCGCCGGATTACTGGCCGGATGAGGCGACGTTCTTTGACGCTCACGTTTTGGAGACTTTCCGGGCCGGCGTCTTCGAGCGTCTTGAACGCCTTTCGCGCGATAGCTAATTCTTCCGCTTCGTACGGCGAAGCGAGTGCCTCGTTTTCATCTTTGATTTCGATGTTGATCCAATAAATGCGCGCTTCGTTTCCTTTGAATTCACCGCGCCGATTGCAACGGCCAAACCGCTGCACTAGCGACGACCAAGGCGCAAGTTCGGTAACCAGGGTGCGTGCCGAAACGTCAACGCCTGCTTCCACCGCTTGTGTTGCGACGACAATTCTGCCATCTTGGTCGCGCAGAGGAGCTCCGTGCTTTTTTCGATCGTCCGACCGAAAA